>NZ_JBPETA010000143.1:0-7905 GCF_051710365.1 Symbiopectobacterium sp.
ATCAATGCTGTTCAATGTGGCAGTTACTGAACAAGGTTCGCCGCTTCATGGAAACCGTCAGCCCGTTTCCCAGTGGAAAACATGGACAGGCAAAAGTGTAGCGGTATTAGGAACAGCTATTTAGGGCGTTAGGCATTGGTATAGCGCACCCGCTCCGGTAACCAACGTTCAATCAGCGCTTTGGCATGTTCTGGATAGTGTGCATGAAGGTGACGAGCCACGCGCTGTACTTCGGGGATCAGTGCCTGATCGCGCAGTAAATCCGCCACTTTAAACTCGGCGCTGCCGGTTTGCCGCGTACCCAGCAGTTCGCCGGGACCGCGAATCTCTAAATCCCGTTGCGCAATAACGAAACCGTCGTTGCTGTCGCGCATCACCTGCAAGCGCTGTTGTGCAGTTTTACTTAGCGGCGTCTTATAGAGCAACACGCAGTGGGAGGCTATGGCACCGCGTCCGACGCGACCGCGCAACTGGTGCAATTGTGCCAGGCCCAGCCGCTCTGGGTTTTCGACGATCATCAGGCTGGCGTTGGGCACATCCACCCCCACTTCGATGACCGTGGTTGCCACCAGCAGTTGCAGTTCGCCCTGTTTGAACGCCTGCATCACCGCCTGCTTCTCTTGCGCTTTCATCCGGCCGTGTACCAATCCAATTCTCAGACCTGGCAGCGCGGCCTTCAGTCCTTCGCAGGTGGCTTCAGCGGCTTGTGCTTCCAGCAGGTCGGACTCTTCAATCAGCGTGCAGACCCAATAGGCCTGTCGCCCTTCTTCCCGACAGGCACGATCGACGCGGGTGATAATATCCTCACGGCGAGAATCGGGGATGGCGACCGTTGTCACTGGCGTTCTGCCGGGCGGCAGCTCATCGATGACCGACGTATCCAGGTCGGCATAGGCAGTCATCGCCAGCGTGCGTGGGATTGGTGTTGCTGTCATGATCAACTGGTGAGGGTGAAAGCCCTGTTCCCCCCCTTTTTCCCACAAGGCTAGCCGTTGATGCACACCAAAGCGGTGCTGTTCATCGATGATCACCAGCGCTAGCCCACTAAATTGCACCTGCTGCTGAAAAATAGCGTGCGTACCCACGATCATACTGACCTGACCATTGGCGATGGCCTCTTGTTGCGCAACGCGGGCTTTGCCCTTTTGCTTGCCGGCCAGCCAGCCGACCTCAATGCCAAGGGGTTCAAACCAATGACGAAAGTTGATGGCGTGTTGTTCCGCGAGCAGCTCGGTGGGTGCCATTAACGCCACCTGTTTGCCGTTAGCGATGGCGCGCAGTGCCGCCATGGCTGCCACCAGCGTTTTTCCGGAGCCGACATCCCCTTGAACCAGACGCATCATGGGGAACGGTTTCTCCATGTCGGCTTCAATGTCGTTGATGACGCGGGTTTGTGCCTGAGTCAGCGCGAACGGGAGGGCGGCCAACAGTCGCGTTTTTAATTCGTCCTGTGCGTGCAGTGCAAGCGCGCGATGGCGCTGCGCACCGGCGCGTACCGCCAGCATGCTTAAGTGATGCGCCAGCAGCTCTTCCATGATTAGACGCATTTGTGCCGGGTGTTTGCCGTGCTCAAGCTCATTCAGTTGCGTGCCTGCCGGGGGACGGTGCAGAGTATGTAACGCTTCAGGCAGCCCAATCATGCCGCGGCTTAGCTCCTGCGGCAGCAACTCTTCTATCGGTTGTGCATCCAGACGCTCCAGCGCCTGATCGGTCAATTTGCGCAGCGTGGCCTGACGCACTCCTTCCGTGGTTGGGTAAACCGGCGTCAGTGAGGCCTGTAATTCCACCGGTTGCTGTGCATCGCCCTGTACGCGGTATTCTGGGTGAATAATTTCTGCCCCATTCTTGCCTCGTTTGATTTCACCGTAGGCGATAACGTGCTGGCCTGGTGCCAGGCTATTTTTCATTGCGGCATTGAAGTTGAAGAAGCGCATCGTCAGCACGCCGCTGCCGTCGCTGATTTGGCAGGTCAGCGTACGTTTGCGTCCAAAGACGATATCGTTGCGCAACACGTCACCTTCCACGGTGGCATAGATACCGGGCAGCAGGTCGCCAATGGCGTAGAGGTGGGTGCGATCTTCGTAACGCAGCGGCAGGTGCAGCAACACATCCTGCACGGTTTCCAACCCGAGGCGCGCGAGTTTAGCCGCCTGACTGGCACCGACCCCCGTGAGGGTGTTCAACGATTGGTTATTCAGCAGGTGGCTTTTCATTGGCGCTCTCGCTATTCGGCGGCGGATTGCATGGCTGCCCACCATGCCGTGTCGGCAATGATCTGGCCCTGATGGTCGATGCGCGGGCGGGGGAGTTTTTTCCGCGTCGCTACGCGCGCCAGCACCGGATAGCCCCCTTCGAACAGCAAGCGCTGTTGCTCATCGTCATCAAGCATGCCCGCTTCACGCTGGTACATACCCGCGTTTTGACGTTGGCGTTGGGCTTCGTAAAGGATCAGCGCAGAAGCGACCGACACGTTCAGGGATTGCACCATGCCGATCATCGGAATGATGATGTCCTGGTCGGCCAGCGCGAGCGCTTCCTGCGTGATGCCGGTTTTTTCCTGACCGAGCAGGATGCAGGTCGGTCGCGTGTAATCGACTTCACGAAAATCGACCGCCTTGGCTGACAGGTTGGTCGCCAGAATCTGCATGCCTTGCGTTTTTAAATGCGAGACGGCATCGGCGATGGTGCGATGTGTTTTGACCTGTACCCAACTGTTGCTGCCTGCTGCTGCTGACACCAGTGTACGCATGCGGCTGGTGGGCCAAACGGCGTGGACTTCGTGGACGCCAACGGCATCGGCGGTACGAATCACAGAGGAAATATTGTGGGGTTTGTGCACCTGTTCCATACACACCGTCAAATCGGGTTGACGGCTGGTCAGCATCTCTTGGATGCGGGCGTAGCGTTCTGGTGTCATACGATGTCTCTTGCGTTATCCCGGTACCATGTGTGAGACCGGGATCGTCAGGGCTATCACTGGTACGGTGGCGATCAGTTGCGATTACGGGTCACTTTGATGACATCCGGCATCACGCGGATTTTGCGCATGACATTAGCCAGATGTACCCGATCGCGCGTGGTCAAACGGATAAAGGCGCTATACACACGACCATCCCGTTCTTCCGTATTGATGTTCTGAATATTGGAGTTGGCGGCATTAATCGCTGCGGTCAGGTTGGCCAATGCCCCCTGATGGTTGAACATGTCGACTTTAATCTCAGCGATAAACTCTTGTTCGGTAACCTTATCCCACTCGACCGCCATGAATTTTTCTGGCTCTTTCTGGTAGCCGCGAATATTTCGACAAGACTCATGGTGAACCACCAAACCTTTGCCGGGGCTGACGTGCGCCACAATCGGGTCACCGGGGATCGGGCGGCAGCATTTGGCGAACGTAATCAATACGCCATCTGCACCTTTGATCGGCAGCTTGCGCAAACCGGTGTGCTCTTGCTGTAACGGCTGCTCATCCAACAGGTTTTTCGCCACGACGATGCTCATGGCGTTACCGAGGCCAATCTCTGCCAGCAGGTCATCCAGCGAGGTGAGTTTCATGCGATCCAACTCAAGCTGGATGCTGGTTTGTGGAATATCGCTGAGTTTTCTGCCATTACCCAAAGCGTGGTTCAATAAACGACGTCCCAGGCTCACCGAATCGTCACGCTTGAGATTCTTCAGCATTTGGCGAATCTTGGCGCGAGCGCGCGAACTGACGACAAAGTTTAACCATGCCGCATTGGGGCGTGCGCCGGGGGCGGTAATGATCTCCACCGTCTGCCCACTGCTGAGCGATTGAGAGAGCGGATAGGGCTGTCTGTCGACGCGTGCGCCGACGCAGGCATGTCCGATATCCGTATGTACCGCGTAGGCAAAATCGACCGGTGTCGCGCCAGCCGGTAGCTCGATAATGCGCCCTTCCGGGGTGAACACGTACATTTCATCGGGGAAGAGATCGGATTTGACGCTCTCGATAAACTCGAACGAGCTGCCCGCACTTTGTTGCAGTTCCAGCAGGCTCTGCATCCAGCGCTGAGCACGGACCTGTGCCGTGGTGCTGCTTTCACCTTCTTTGTACGCCCAATGCGCCGCCACACCCATTTCGGCCATCTGGTCCATGTCTTCGGTACGGATCTGTACCTCGACCGGCACGCCGTGCGGCCCAATCAACGAGGTATGCAGCGATTGGTAGCCGTTCGCCTTGGGAATGGCGATGTAATCTTTGACGCGGCCAGGACGCGGTTTGTACAGGCTGTGCACCTGTCCGAGCACGCGATAGCAGGTATCCAGCTCTTTAACGATCACCCGAAACGCGTAGATATCCATGATGGAATGGAAACGCTGTTCTTTCAGGTGCATCTTGCAGTAGATGGAATAGAGGTGTTTTTCGCGTCCGCTGACGCGACAGGGAATGCCTGCTTCGTTCAACCGCCCTTCGATTTCGGAAAGGATTTTTTGGATCATTTCCTTGCGGTTGCCGCGCGCGGCTTTGACCACTTCCTTGATCACACGATAACGGTTTGGATACAGCGCCTCAAAACCCAGCTCTTCCAACTCGGTTTTCAGATGATGAATACCCAAACGGTGCGCCAGCGGGCTGTAAATTTCCAGCGTTTCACGCGCAATGCGGCGACGCTTGTCAGGACGCAGCGAGCCCAGCGTGCGCATGTTATGCGTGCGGTCAGCCAGTTTGATGAGAATGACGCGGATGTCCTGCACCATCGCCATAATCATCTTGCGGAAGTTCTCGGCCTGCGCTTCTTTCTTATCGCGGAATTTCAGCTTGTCCAGCTTCGAAACGCCATCTACCAGTTCGGCGACGCTCTTGCCGAATTGTTGTTCAATATCCTGGTAGGTGGTGGGGGTATCTTCGATGGTGTCATGCAACAGCGCGGCCATCAGCGTCTCATAGTCAAGACGCATCTCCGCCAAAATACCGGCAACAGCGACGGGATGGGTGATGTAAGGTTCACCGCTGGAGCGAGTCTGCCCCTCGTGAGCATCACGTGCAACAATATGAGCCTGCTGAAGGCGCTTGATCTGGTCTTCCGGCAGATAGCGCTGTATCAGCAGATTGAGGCTTTCGAAGATATACAAGGGCGACCCGTAGCGAGATTAACGACGACCTTCAGCAATCGCGGTGACCGCCTGGATCTCTGCGGCTTCTTGCTCTTGCTGTTCCTGACGCTCACGCACATCCAGAATCTGGTTGTTGATCAGGCCTTCTTCGATTTCGCGCAGCGCAATCACGGTGTATTTGTCGTTCTCTTCAGGGACCAGCGGATCTTTTCCGCCTGCTTGCATCTGGCGGGCGCGGCGAGCAGCGACCAACACCAGGTCAAAACGGTTACCAATTTTCTCAACAGCGTCTTGAACAGTTACGCGTGCCATAATGTGCTACTCCACAGGAAATAAAATGACTGCGCATCATACTGAAAGTGATGTCAGTCTGCCAATAGTTTGGTGATTAATGCATCATGCCGCAATGCCTGGCGGCTCAGCAATAAGCGTTCAGCACGGATGATGGTTTTCAGATCGGACAGCGCCAGATCGAAATCATCGTTGACGATCAGATAATCGTATTCCGCGTAGTGTGTCATTTCAGCCACCGCTTGCGCCATACGTCGTGCAATCACCTCATCGCTGTCTTGGCCGCGTCCGCGCAGACGGCGCCCCAACTCTTCTTTGGACGGCGGCAGAATAAAGATACTGCGTGCCTGCGGCATCCGGCGGCGGATTTGCTCTGCGCCCTGCCAATCGATATCCAGAAAAATATCTACGCCGGTTGCCAGCACCTGCTCAATGGCTGCTTTGGACGTGCCGTAGTAGTTGCCAAACACTTCGGCGTACTCAAGGAAAGCATCTTCCTGAATCATACGCTTAAATTCATCCACAGAAACGAAGAAATAGTGTTCTCCGTGGTTTTCCCCCGGGCGTTTGGCTCGGGTGGTGTGGGAAATCGACACCTGGGTGTCATACAACGGCTGCGTTTTCAGTAACGCATTTATTAAACTGGATTTTCCCGCGCCGCTGGGGGCAGAAACAATGTATAACGTGCCTTGAGCCATAATGATGAACGTAATGTATGGTGAATGTGATGGGTCGATTGGACGGCCTTGCCTGTACCAATTTTTGCATTATACACGATACGCGCACTAATCTTTACCGTCGCGTCACCGGATATCACATCGTGTGATGACTGGATTCGTGATCGCTTTCGATAGTTTGCTTAAATTTTCATGTGCTATGCATTTTTCGCGCGTTTTTTGGTTTCTGAGGCGTTTTGGTGTGTGCCAGCATAACGGCAGAAACGTACAAGGATGCGCTTGTGAGACAATCTGTTCTCCAATACGGCACGGTGTTGTTTTTCCAAGTGCTGTTGCAATCATTGACGATGCTGGTGCGAACATCAATATCCGATCCCCACGTGCGGGCCGTGACGCTGGTGGCTCAGGAAAAGCGTTTTTCAGTATGCTGGGATCGTTATTCCTGGTGGCAGCGGTTGGAAAGAAGGCTTGATTCCGCGCCTGATACGACAAAAAAACCAATACCTCACCGGCACTCTTTACAAGTGGTGAAAATAATAACGCGCTGGATTAAGCAAGGAACGAAAACTATTCGCTGTATCCATAAAATTTCCTTGCAACGGTAAAAGGCTGTCCCCGGTCTTGTCTTATCACCAGCGTAGAGGGTTATGCGCTAATCGGCGCGTCTAATAAAAACATTAGTGGTGTTTACGTTTAACAATGGTGCATTTTTGAAAACCAAGGTAAGCGTTAAAAAAGTATATTATTCATGAACTCATCAATTATTCCTGTGTCCTAATTT
This sequence comes from Symbiopectobacterium sp., assembly GCF_051710365.1. Lineage (NCBI taxonomy): Bacteria > Pseudomonadati > Pseudomonadota > Gammaproteobacteria > Enterobacterales > Enterobacteriaceae > Symbiopectobacterium > Symbiopectobacterium sp. Next base: position 6,826 of record NZ_JBPETA010000143.1, read on the forward strand.
TTTTAAAGAAGCCTTGGTTGATGCTGGAGCCATAATAAGATGTCGGTGATTACCTCTTTTTCACAGTCTGCTTTGTCGTTGTTTCTCGCCGTGTATATTGGATTGTTTCTCAACGTCTCCGTCTATTATCGCCGCTTCGATGATGTCGCTTCTCCTGCTGGATCTACTCTTACCAAATTCCTGCCCGCGCTGATTGAATTATCGCTCAGCGTGCTGTTTACCTTTTTCCTGATGCGGTTGATCTCACTGGATGGTCGTTATTTCTACCGACTTATCGCCTCACTATTAGTGTTGGTTTCTGTTGCCGCCAGTTACTACATGACGTTTTTTAATGTGGTTATTGGTTACGGGATAATTGCTGCGGTGATGACCACGGATATTGATTTGTCAAAGGAGGTGATTGGCTAGCGATTTATGGTCTGGGCGCTGTGCATCAGCGCCATACCTTTGGCGATCATCTGGAAGGCCGATTTGCGCAATACCCTTATCGAACAATTAAAAACGCCAGGGAAACGTATTAAACCCGTGTCAATCCTGCTGGCTGTTGTCGCGTTGGTATGGGGCACCATGGAATATATGGGGACCGAGCAAAAGCGCATGGAAAAACGAACCAATATCGATTTGCCCAGCTATGGCGGTGTTATTGCGCACTCGTATTTGCCGTCCAACTGGATTTCGGCGTTGGGGTTGTTCGCTTACACGCAATATGATGAAAGTCAGGATGCGGCGGAGCTGTTCGACCCCGCCCAAAATTTTACCTATATAGCCCCTGCTGGTATTGAGGATACCTATTGTGGTTTTTATTCTGGGGGAGACGGCCCGCTGGGATCATATGGGGCTGCTCGGTTATCAGCGTGATACCACACCGCAACTGTCGAAAGAGCGTAATCTGGTGGCGTTCCGGGGTCAGTCTTGTGATACCTCAACCAAACTCTCCATGCGCTGCATGTTCGTGCGGCTTTGTTGAATAAATCAGAACTTGTAACGACTGTGCCCCATCGGGTCGATTGTTACGTGATGCGAATACTGTTCGGCATTCCTAATAGCGTGATCCGGTTAAGCGCTTTGACCATCGCCATG
>NZ_JBPETA010000144.1:0-7705 GCF_051710365.1 Symbiopectobacterium sp.
CATGGCGATGGTCAAAGCGCTTAACCGGATCACGCTATTAGGAATGCCGAACAGTATTCGCATCACGTAACAATCGACCCGATGGGGCACAGTCGTTACAAGTTCTGATTTATTCAACAAAGCCGTTCCGGTCTGCTTTTCATTACGTTGCAGTAGGAACGCAATGGCAAACAGCGAAAACATAAAGGGCAGTTCAAACAGCTCTTCCAGCAAATCCGTACGCGCGGTGTCGTAGACAAAGAGAAAAGCAAATAAGCGGTGGTGTTCGATGGTATCGACGATAACGAAATAGAGCACCAACAATAGGATATCCCACACCGGCAGGCTTTCTTGCCGGAAACGGCGAATAACCTCTTGACGAATCACGGGCAACAGCAGCGCACAGGCCGTCACGCCAATCAACACGATGGAGATAATGCGAAAGTAGAGCTTAGGCTCATCCGGGAAATAATCCCGTCCCCAACTGATCCCCCGACCAAACAATAAGATCCACCAACTGATGCTCCAGAGCCAAAAGGACTTCGCAGCAGTCTCACGTCGCAACGGCCTGATATAGCACCAAGTGAACAGCGCACCAAACCGCAGCCATAAGGATTGAAACGTCTCAATGACCATCACTGCCTGGCTTTGCGCGGAAAAAAGCCGATTCCCGGTGTACAACAGTGAGATGGCAAAAATCGCGATCGCCACGGTGTGGGGATACAGGGTTTTATCAAGTTTCATAACGCGACACATATCAACCAATAACAATGGTTAGGGTAGGTTGATACGCTGGCTGTTTTTTTGCTTTTCGAGTGAAAGCGTTTAGGCATCCGTGCGCTTAGCACCGGATGCCTAAAAAGGACTAACGAAAATTACGCCTTCGTTGATGTTGACGGGGGTTGATGCAAATGCACATCCATTTGCGGATAGGGAATGCAGATCTGATGCTCATCCAACGCCCGTTTAAAATTTTCTAACAGATCCCATTTCACCGCCATGGCATCACCGTTGGTCGTCCAGACCCATACGACAAAATTCAGTGATGACGCGGCCATTTCATTCAAACGGATGGTGACGCCACGCTCATGCTGGATGCGCTTATCAGCCGCGACGATATCCCCCAGCACCGTTTTGACCTGGTCAATATCAGCATCATAGGCCACGCCAACGATAATTTCGGTGCGTCTGTCCGGCTCACGACTGCTGTTAATGATGTTTTCGGCAATGATTTTCCCATTGGGAACAACGATGATTTTACCATCTGGCGTGCGCATCGTTGTGGAGAAGATCTGCACCTGCGTCACCGTGCCAGAAACCCCGCCCAGATCGACAAACTCACCGGTACGGAACGGGCGGAACATCACCAGCAGAACACCCGCCGCGAAGTTTGACAGCGAGCCTTGCAGCGCCAAACCCACCGCTAAACCAGCGGCACCCAGTACCGCAATCACCGATGCGGTTTGCACGCCAATGCGGCTCAATACTGCAATCAGCGTAAAGGCAATAATCCCGTAACGCACCAATGCGGCGAGAAAATCCGCCACGGTGATATCAATGCCCCGCGCCACCATCACTCTGCTGATACCGTTAGATACCACACGAGCCACCAGCAAGCCGATGAGCAAAATGATAATGGCGGCCACCACGTTCACCGCATACTGAATCAGCAGAGCCTCATTATTGACCACCCATTGCCCCATACGGCTCAGGCTTTCGGTTACATCCAGTTCTTCCATTTGCACTCTCCCCTTTTTTGCATTTCACCCTTTGAAAGGGATGGTTCACACCCAAAATGGCCGCAAAGCGGGCCAGAAAAAATTAAGGCTCCTGATAAAAGGAGCCTCTTATTTTCATGCATTGTTTATCAATGCACTTATTAATATAGATTACAGTACGTCGATCGCGTTCAGTTCTTTAAACGCTTTTTCTAAACGAGCAACCATGGTTGCCTGGCCAGCACGCAGCCAAACGCGCGGATCGTAGTACTTCTTGTTCGGCTTGTCTGCGCCTTCCGGGTTACCCAACTGCCCTTGCAGGTAGCCTTCGTTCTTTTTGTAATACGCCAGCACTCCTTCCCAGGTTGCCCATTGGGTGTCGGTGTCGATGTTCATTTTGATCACACCGTAGCTCACCGCTTCGGCGATCTCTTCTGCCGTAGAGCCGGAACCGCCGTGGAACACGAAGTCCAGGCTGTTGTGCGGCAGGTTGAATTTCTTGGAGACATATTCCTGCGAATTGTGCAGGATTTTCGGCGTCAGTTGCACGTTACCCGGTTTGTATACGCCATGCACGTTACCGAACGATGCCGCGATGGTGAAACGCGGGCTGATGGCGTGCAATTTTTCGTAGGCGTAAGCCACGTCTTCCGGCTGGGTGTAGAGTGCGGAGTTATCAAGGTGGCTATTGTCCACGCCATCTTCTTCACCGCCGGTGCAACCCAGTTCGATTTCCAGCGTCATGTTGATTTTTGCCATGCGCTTGAGGTATTCGCTGCAAATCTCGATGTTCTCTTCCAGAGACTCTTCCGACAGGTCGATCATGTGGGAGGAGAACAACGGCTTGCCGGTTGCGGCAAAGTGTTTTTCACCAGCCTCCAGCAGGCCATCCAACCAAGGCAGCAGTTTTTTCGCACAGTGGTCAGTGTGCAGGATAACAGGAATGCCGTAGTGTTCAGCCATCAGGTGAACGTGTTGTGCGCCAGAGATGGCACCGAGGATAGCGGCTTTCTGACCTTCCGCTTTCAGGCCTTTACCCGCTGTGAACGCGGCCCCCCCGTTAGAGAACTGAACGATAACCGGTGCGCGAACTTTCGCTGCCACTTCCAGCACCGCATTGACGGAGTCAGTACCGACGCAGTTGACTGCGGGCAGAGCAAAGCCATTTTCCTTTGCTACTGCGAAAACTTTCTGAACGTCATCGCCAGTGATGACACCAGGTTTTACGAAATCAAAAATTTTAGACATGTTACGTGTCCCGTCTCGTTGGCCGTGGAGGGTTGAGATAATTGACTACGGGCCGGACGCACAGCGTCCGAACCCACCGTTGCCCACTCGACGAGGGAGCAACGGGTTGCCGGGTGACACCCCCTGCAAAGCGGCATTACTGCTTAGCACGCTCTTCCAGCATGACTACCGCAGGCAGTTTTTTACCTTCCACGAACTCCAGGAAGGCACCGCCGCCGGTAGAAATATAAGAAATCTTGTCTGCAATACCGAACAGGTCAATCGCGGCCAGCGTATCACCACCACCAGCGATGGAGAACGCTTCGCTGTCTGCAATCGCCTGAGCGATGATTTCAGTCCCTTTGCGGAAGTTCGGGAATTCGAACACGCCAACCGGACCGTTCCACAGGATGGTCTTGGCATTTTTCAGAATATCGGCCAGACGCTCAGCGGAGACATCACCCAGGTCCAGAATCTGTTCATCATCTTTGATGGCAGTAACAGACTTCAAGGTTGCGGTTGCGGTTTCGGAGAATTCCGTCGCCACGCGCACATCGCTCGGTACCGGAATATCGCAAGTTTCCAGCAGTTTTTTCGCTTCAGGGATCAGATCCGCTTCGTACAGCGATTTGCCCACGTTGTGACCTTGTGCCGCCACGAAGGTGTTGGCAATACCGCCGCCGACGATCAGTTGGTCAGCAATTTTGGACAATGAGCCCAGCACGGTCAGTTTGGTAGACACTTTAGAACCGCCGACGATAGCCACCATCGGACGCTCTGGGTTGCTCAGCGCTTTACCCAGCGCTTCCAGTTCGTCTGCCAACAGCGGGCCTGCACAGGCGATATCAGCAAACTTGCCTACACCGTGGGTAGAAGCCTGAGCACGGTGCGCCGTACCAAAGGCATCCATGACGAACACGTCACACAGCGCTGCGTATTTCTTCGACAGCTCTTCGTCGTCTTTCTTCTCGCCTTTGTTGAAGCGAACGTTTTCCAGAACCACCAACTCGCCTTCGGCAACATCAACGCCATCCAGATAATCCTTCGCCAGACGAACTGGAGAAGAAATTTTATCTTTCAGATAGTTAACAACCGGTAGCAGGGAGAATTCTTCGTTGTATTCCCCTTCGGTCGGGCGTCCCAGGTGGGAAGTCACCATGACACGCGCACCTTGTTTCAGGGCAATTTCAATGGTCGGCAACGACGCACGGATACGCGCATCAGACGTCACTTTACCTTCTTTAACCGGCACGTTCAGATCCGCACGAATCAGTACGCGTTTACCCGCCAGATCCAGATCGGTCATCTTAATTACAGACATGGTGAATCCTCTTGTTGATTCTCTTATAAAGTTGTGTGATCGAGATTAAAATCCCTGATAATTCAATTGCATATAACTAAAAACCGCAGACTGCCATCGCGCGTGTCGTATCCAGCATGCGATTGGCGAAGCCCCATTCGTTGTCGCACCAGACCAGCGTTTTTATCAGGTGCGATCCACTGACCCGCGTCTGCGTACCGTCGACAATGGCACTGTGCGGATCGTGATTAAAATCAGCTGAAACTAAAGGTAATTCCGTATAGTCAACTATACCACGAAATGCTCCATGCGCTGATTTTTGAAAAATCGCATTGATTTCATTAACATTTACCGCTTGCCTTACCGTTACGCTCAAATCAATGGCAGTGACATTGATGGTTGGCACGCGTACCGAAATCGCCTCAAAACGGTCAGTAAACTGCGGGAAGATACGCGTAATGCCTGCCGCCAGTTTAGTATCCACGGGAATGATGGACTGGCTGGCCGCGCGGGTGCGGCGCAAATCGCTGTAGTACGCGTCAATCACCGGCTGATCGTTCATCGAAGAGTGGATCGTGGTGACTGTGCCGCTTTCAATGCCGAACGATTCATCCAGCAATTTAATAATGGGGATAATGCAGTTGGTGGTACAGGAGGCGTTAGACACAATGTGGTGTTCTGGCTTCAACGTATCGTGATTGACTCCAAACACCACGGTGGCATCAATATCATTGGCACCGGGGTGAGAAAACAGCACCTTCTTGGCGCCGGCGGACAGATGTGCTTCGCCGTGCGCACGACTTCCATAGACGCCGCTGCAATCAAGCACCACGTCGACACCCAGCTCTCGCCAAGGCAGCCCCTCAATTTCACGCTGATGCAATAGCAGAATGGCGTCATCGCCCACGTAGAGCTGGTCGCACTCCTGGCGAACATCCCAGGCAAAGCGTCCATGGCTGGTGTCATATTTAAGCAGGTGCGCCATACCTTCCGCGCTCGCCAGCTCGTTGATCGCCACCACGCTAATATCGACCCGGCGTCCGGATTCGTACAGTGCCCGTAACACACTGCGGCCAATACGACCAAAACCGTTTATCGCAATACGAATTGTCATCGCATTCTCTGTATCAAGCTGAACACTCGAATTATGTAGGGTATATACCCGTCATACTTCACGTTGCAGGTGTGTTGGCTGCGCTCACTCACCCGAATCACTTACCTGAGTAAGCTCATCGGGATTCGCTCCCTTGCCGCCTTCCTGCAACATGAATTATTTAGGGTATAGAATAATCAGTACCAACAACGGAATAAACTGTTAAGTAAGACTATTCTCGGGCAACGCCCTGGCACTTGACGATCCATCTGCGGGATAAGTTCGCCGTTATTCGGGATCAATCGCCCTAATTACGCCAACTGAAACGCTTCAGCTAGCATAATGCAAATTTTCATCAAAAGAAATATCTCGGCCAGAGCGCTTGCAGAACAGTGACGCAGTTCAAAGAAAAGGGCAGAATCAGCATGGCAAGAAACGGTGTCTTGCCATGCAAACCGGTGTATCAGACGGGCTTAGTGCCCAAGAGATTAGGGTGACGCAACATTTCTGCTAACGCCAGCATTGCCAATGATTGCCCATAGGAGCGCTGGCGAATCGGCACATCGGTATATTCTGGCAATGTCATAAATACCGGTGTACCGGAAGAGACTTCCGCCAGTTGCCCTTGTTGATCGATGCGCGCCAGCAGCGCAGCAATGGCGTTAACACCAGCATCGGCAAAGCGGCTATCGAGAATGCCGAGTCGATACCCTTTCAGAAAAGCGTAGGCAATCGCCGCCGTCGCCGACGACTCCTGATAACTGTGTGGATCGTTGAGCAGCGTGTGCCACATGCCGTTTTCCGCCTGAACGCTTAACAACGCTTCGCTCTGGCGCAGGAAGTTCTGTTCAATAAAACGCGATGACGCAGAGTGGCTTGCTCGCGTTAATTCCAGCAGTTCAACCGCCGTTATCGCCGCCCAGCCATTGCCCCGGCCCCACAACGCTCCAGCAAAGTGGTGTTTTTCTGTGAAATGCCAGCCGTGCCGCCACAGACCGCTGACGGGATCTCTTAAAAATTGCGTATGCAACAAAAACTGGTAGATGACTTCTTCGCAATAAGCAGGCTTGTTGAGCAGTTGTCCGGCCTTAACGTGGAACAGGCCGCTCATAAACAGGGTATCGACCCACAATTGCCCTTCGTTATTGCGCGTAGCCGTGGTGTGGGCGAATCCCCCCATTTCGGTACGCAGCAGGCCCTGATCAATCCACTCGCCGTATTCATTCACCAGCGCGCGCCACTGCGCATTTTCCTGCTGCTCCAGCAGCGACACCAGCGTCAGCATCGGTGCGACGTGGTTGACATTACTGCCGCTTCAGCCTGATGGCGTTCAAACCAGGCGCTCAGGTAGTCGACATAGGTCTGATCCCCGGTCGCCTGGTACAAGCGCCAAATGCCATACAATCCGACGCCTTGCGACCAGTCCCACAGTTCGATAGACATATCTGAACCGTAGGCACCGATGGATTTGAGATAGGCATCATCCTCACGGATGGCAATGATCTCCTGATACAACGCGGTGAGTTTTGTGGTGATGACTGATTTATCCAGCATGGGTTTCTTCCTGAAGGTTGGGCTACAGAGACGCGCTTAGCAGCAACGTCTCTGTAACGTGGGGAGATTATTCCCCAATGGCGATATTAGCCTCACGCAGCAGCGCGATTAGGTGCTGTTTCATTTCCGGGCTGTGCGGCGTCGCGGGAGCGGACACGGCGGCAGAAATTGACGAACCGGTGAGGCGAATCGCTTCTTTTATCAGGCCGGTAAAAGACACTTCCAGGGTATAGATCTTCGACAGCACGGCCAGGCGGCGCAGCAGCGCTTGCACCGCAACTATATCTTTATCCAAAAATGCCTGATAGATACCGCAGGTGATTTCCGGCGCAAAATTGGAGGTGGCGGGAATCACGCCATCACCGCCGAGCAGCAGCGTATCGAGGGCTTATTCATCAAAGCCGCAGAACACCAGAAAATTAGGATGACGGCCTTTCACTTCCGTGATCACCTGGCGAATATGGCTCATGCAATCAACGGTATCTTTGATACCCACAATATTGGCGCAGCTGTCTGCCAAACGACCAATTAATTCTACGGACAGGTTTTGTCCGGTTAATGCCGGGAAGTTATATAATAATTGCGGAATAGCCACCGCATCAGCAATAGACTTGTAATGATTATAAAGGCGTTCATCGGACATCAGTGCATAATAGGGATTCACAATCATCACCGCATCCGCACCAATATCTGATGCGTGTTGCGTTAATCCGTCATTCCGCACCTGATTTTTCTTTTTTCGGGACTTGACGGTATTCTGACGTTCTGAATTTATTACTGCTTTTTGCAGACCAATCAGCATGAGTACTCCCCACGTTACCATCCGTAACCTTG
>NZ_JBPETA010000145.1:0-7674 GCF_051710365.1 Symbiopectobacterium sp.
GGTATCGGTGCTATGCTCGACATCGCTCAGTCCGGTTGATGATTTGGGATCTTTATCGATTGATCAGATCGCTCAACTCGGACTGAGTTCCCTTCAGGTGATCTACTATTCGGAACAGTTATTTAGTCAAAAAGAGTACATTATTGCTGTAATAAAATTACAGCATCCTGCAACGAGGAGATGAACATGGCGGTAACTTCAACAGCCCAGGCGTGTGATCTGGTTATTTTCGGTGCGAAAGGCGATTTGGCGCGCCGAAAATTGCTGCCGTCTCTGTATCAATTGGAAAAAGCCGGTCACATTCACCCGGACACGCGCATCATCGGCGTGGGGCGAGCAGAGTGGGATAAGGAAAAATATGTTAGCGTAGTCCGCGAAGCGTTAGACACCTTCATGAAGGAGCCTATCGATGACGGACTGTGGCAAACGCTGAGTGGTCGGCTGGATTTTTGCAATCTCGATGTACAGGATACTGCTGGTTTCAAACGTCTGAGCAAAATGCTCGATCATCTGAGCAAAATGCTCGATCAAAAGAACCGTACCACCATCAACTATTTCGCCATGCCGCCCAGCGCTTTCGGCGCAATTTGTCGCGGGTTGGGTGAAGCGGGGCTTAACAAGTCGCCGTCGCGCGTGGTGATGGAAAAGCCGCTGGGCTCAGATCTGGCTTCTTCTCGCGAGATAAATAATCAGGTAGCCGAATATTTCGACGAATGTCAGGTGTACCGCATCGACCATTATCTGGGTAAAGAGACGGTACTTAACTTGCTGGCACTGCGTTTTGCCAACTCACTGTTCTTTGCCAACTGGGATCACCGCACCATCGACCATGTGCAGATCACCGTAGCGGAAGAGGTAGGCATTGAGGGGCGTTGGGGCTATTTCAACCAGGCTGGGCAGATGCGCGACATGATCCAGAACCATCTGTTGCAGATCCTGACCATGATCGCCATGTCCCCGCCGTCGGATCTGAGCACCGACCGGATTCGTGACGAAAAAGTGAAGGTGTTGCGTTCACTGCGCCGCATCGATCGTTCCAACGTGCATGAAACCACGGTGCGCGGCCAGTATACCGGCGGCTTTGTTCAGGGCCATAAAGTGCCGGGCTATCTGGAAGAAGAGGGCGCCAACAAAAGCAACACCGAGACGTTCGTTGCGATCCGCGTGGATATTGACGACTGGCGTTGGGCGGGTGTGCCGTTCTATCTGCGCACCGGCAAGCGTTTGCCAACCAAGTGTTCGGAAGTGGTGGTTTATTTCAAAAATCCGGCGTTGAACCTGTTCCACGATTCTTACCAGCAACTGCCGCAGAATAAATTGATCATCCGCTTGCAGCCCGATGAAGGCGTTGAAATTCAAATTTTGAACAAAATTCCCGGGTTGGAACATAAACACCGTCTGCAAACTGTGAAGCTGGACTTGAGCTTCTCTGAAACCTTTAATCAGCAGCATTTGGCCGATGCCTACGAACGTCTGTTGCTGGAAACCATGCGCGGTATTCAGGCCCTGTTCGTGCGTCGTGATGAGACGGAGGAGGCCTGGAAATGGGTGGACTCCATCATGGAAGCCTGGGCGATGGACAACGATACGCCGAAACCTTATCAGGCAGGTACTTGGGGGCCGGTGGCCTCTGTCGCCATGATCACCCGGGATGGCCGTTCCTGGAACGAAGTGGAATAAGCGATTGGCTTCTGCAGTGCGTGGTTACGTGCGGCAGTGCCCGGTAATCGATTGAATTTTTGTTTGTAATGTTTGGCTAAAACTCGGTGCGGTCGGACGTCTGCTTTTGGCAGATCCCTGTGGCAGGGGCGCGCTATATGACTAATGATGCCTCCGGGCATGACAGGAGATGATGACGAATGAAAAACTGGAAAACGAGCGCAGAGCAAATTTTGACCACGGGTCCTGTGGTTCCAGTAATTGTAGTGAACAAACTGGAGCACGCAGTACCGATGGCGAAAGCCCTGGTAGCGGGTGGCGTTCGCGTTCTGGAAGTCACGTTGCGTACCGACTGCGCAGTAGACGCGATCCGTGCCATTGCCAAAGAAGTACCTGACGCGATTGTCGGTGCTGGCACAGTAACCAATCCGCAGCAGTTGGCGGATGTGATTGCTGCTGGCGCACAGTTCGCCATCAGCCCCGGCTTGACAGAGCCGTTGCTGAAAGCTGCCGTGGAAGGCCCGATTGCGTTGATTCCGGGTATCAGCACCGTTTCTGAACTGATGCTGGGTATGGACTACGGTTTGCGTGAGTTCAAATTCTTCCCGGCGAAAGCGAACGGCGGCGTAAAAGCGCTGCAAGCGATTGCAGGTCCGTTCTCCCAGATCCGTTTCTGCCCGACTGGCGGTATCTCACTGAAAAACTACCGCGACTATCTGGCACTGAAAAGCGTACTGTGCGTGGGCGGCTCTTGGCTGGTGCCGAACGATACGCTGGAAATCGGCGATTACGCACGCATTACCGAACTGGCGCGCGAAGCGGTTGCAGGCGCTACAGCCTAAAACGCGGTTACTACAAAAAAGCCACGCATTGCGTGGCTTTTTTTGGGCGGAGGCGATTATCCGGTCACTTTTACTGCACTGGCGACTGAGACAGCCAACCCTACTGCATCATCGATATTATCAGCAACGGCCAGCGCCACGCCCATTCGGCGCTTACCTTCGATATTCGGTTTGGCGAACAGGCGAACTTGCGTACCGGGGCGCAGAGCATATTCTAATCCACTGTAGCTGACGTTATCGCTCACTATCTCAGGCAAAATAACGGCAGAAGCGGCAGGTCCATATTGACGTATTGCACCGACAGGCAAACCTAAAAAAGCGCGTACGTGAAGGGCAAACTCGGAAAGATCTTGCGAGATCAGCGTGACCATGCCGGTATCATGCGGGCGCGGTGACACTTCGCTGAAGATGACCTCATCGCCGCACACAAACAGCTCTACGCCAAACAGGCCATAACCCCCCAGTGCACTGACCACATCGCGGGCGATCTGCTGCGCACGCGCCAGAGCCAGTTCGCTCATCTGCTGAGGCTGCCATGACTCGCGATAGTCGCAGTCCTCCTGACGGTGGCCGATGGGGGCGCAGAAGTGGATACCGTCACTGGCGCTGACCGTTAATAACGTGATTTCGAAATCAAAGTTGACCAGACCTTCCACGATGACCTTACCGCCGCCCGCACGTCCACCTTCTTGTGCGTATTTCCAGGCCTGATCCCGTTGTTCTTCACGACGGATCAAACTTTGTCCTTTACCTGATGAACTCATGACCGGCTTAACGATGCAGGGGTAACCGATTTCGGCAATGGCCTGCTGAAACGCGTCTTCGCTGGCGGCAAAACGGTAGGACGAAGTGGGCAAATTCAGCGTTTCTGTTGCCAGACGACGAATGCCCTCGCGGTTCATGGTCAGACGCGTGGCCTTGGCACAGGGCACCACATGGTGGCCTTCCTGCTCTAACGTCTCCAGCATGTCGGTGGCAATGGCTTCAATTTCCGGCACAATGTAATCGGGACGCTCAAGTTCGATAACGGCACGCAACGCTGCACCATCCAGCATGTTAATGACGTGGCTGCGGTGAGCGATATGCATGGCGGGAGATTGGCATAGCGATCGACACCAATCACCTCAACGCCCAGCAGCTGGCACTCTATCGCCACTTCTTTACCCAGTTCTCCGCAACCTAATAACATGACGCGTGTCGCGACTGCGCGTAGCGCTGTTCCAACCGTTAACATTATGCTTTCCCGCTCTGTATTGACATGGCGCGCAGTATAAAGGAAAACGTTTGCGTACGCATCAGCGACGAGGATCTCAGAGGCAACAAGCCTTACATACCAACAGCACCGCTTGGCTTTCTCACAGAATCGTGCCACGATTTTCTTTCCAGAAAACAGGATGGCACGCAATGAAAGCACCTCAGGCAGAAAAACGTCCGTACCCCCTCACGACCCACGGTGATACACGCATTGATAATTACTACTGGCTACGTGATGATGCGCGGGAAGATCCGGCCGTATTGTCGTATCTGCAAGCAGAAAACGCGTATTGCGCTTCGCATATGCAACCCTGCGATGCGGTGAAAGAAACACTGTATCAGGAGATGGTAGCGAGGATCCCCGGGCAGGATGCGTCGGTGCCTTATGTTAAACGTGGCTATCGCTATCAGACACGCTACGAATCGGGTAAAGAATACGCGCGCTATGTGCGGCAGCCTGCACCGGAAACGGAACAGTGGCAACTGCTGCTGGATGAGAATGAGCGTGCCGCAGACAGCGAGTTCTATCATCTGGGTGCACTGTCTGTCAGTCCGGACAACCGATTGCTAGCGCTGGCAGAGGATAAAATTTCTCGCCGGCAGTATGACATCCGGTTTCGCAACCTCGAGAGCGGGGAGTGGTTACCGGACGTCATTGAACACGTCTCGGCAAACATGCAGTGGAATGCCGATGCCTCCGCGATTTACTACGTGCGTAAGCACCCGCAGACGCTGCTTCCCTATCAGGTTTTCATGCACCGCCTCGGTGATGATGTCAGCCAGGATCGGTTAGTCTATGAAGAGCATGATGATACCTATTACGTGAGTCTGGGTGAAACGACCTCTGAAGCGTATATCGTTATCTATCTGAGCAGTACCACCAGTACGGAAGTTCGCTTGCTGGATGCGCATGACAGTGACGCCGTGCCTAAGGTGTTTATTCCACGGCGCAAAGATCATGAGTATGGCGTAGATCACTATCAGGGCGCGTTCTATCTGCGCTCGAACCGTGAGGGCAAAAACTTCGGCCTGTATCGCACTGTCGGCTGGGATGAGTCCGCGTTGGAAACGCTCATCGCGCCGCATAGCAGTCGCGTGCTGGAAAGTTTTGAGCTGTTCCGCGATTGGCTGGTGCTGGAAGAGCGGGAGAAGGGCTTAACCTCGCTGCGTCAGGTGCATTGGCAGACCGGTGCCGAAAAGCACATCAGCTTTAACGATCCCAGCTACGTTACCTGGCTCGCTTACAATCCGACGCCTGAAACGTCGTTGCTGCGTTTTGGTTATTCGTCCATGACTACGCCAACCTCGCTGTACGAGATTAATCTGGACAGCGGTGAACAGAGCCTGCTCAAACAGGCGGAGGTCAAACACTTCTCCGCCTCGGATTATTGCAGTGAACGCCTGTGGATCACCGTGCGCGATGGCGTTGAGGTACCGGTGTCGCTGGTGTATCGCCGTGACTGCTACCAGCCCGGCAATAATCCGTTACTGGTGTACGGCTACGGTGCCTATGGTAGCAGTATGGAGCCGGATTTTAGTGTGAGTCGCCTTAGCCTGCTCGACCGAGGGTTTGCGTTTGCGTTGACCCACATTCGCGGCGGCGGAGAGTTGGGGCAGCAATGGTATGACGACGGGCGCTTGCTCAATAAGATGCACTCCTTTACTGATTTTATTGATATCTCCCGCGCATTGGTGGCGCAGGGATATGGTAATGAAAAGCAGCTTTACGCCATGGGCGGCAGTGCCGGAGGGTTGTTGATGGGCGCGGTGGTTAACCTGGTCCCAGAACTGTTTAAAGGTGTGGTGGCGCAGGTGCCGTTTGTCGATGTGCTGACCACCATGCTTGATGAGTCAATTCCTTTGACGACCGGGGAGTATGACGAATGGGGGAATCCTGGTGAGTCGCGTTATTATGACTACATCAAAAACTACAGCCCTTACGACAATGTCAGCGCTCAAGCCTACCCGCATCTGTTGATTACCACCGGGCTGCACGACTCGCAAGTTCAGTATTGGGAACCCGCCAAATGGGTGGCCAAATTGCGTGAGCTGAAAACTGACGACAACCTGTTGCTGTTGTTGACTGATATGGACGCTGGTCACGGGGGAAAATCGGGGCGATTCAAACAATACGAAGACATTGCGCTGGAATACGCATTTTTGCTGATGGTCGAAGAGAAATAAGACACAGGGTAGCGACTGGAGTAATCCCGCTGAGTGCGGGATTACCCGTTCAGCGCACTAAGGCATCAACTCACCGTATCGGTTTGCTGAGCGCGTTTGGACCGTTTATCCGCCCGTTTTTCTGCTGCGGTTTTCAACGGTTTTTTCTTGCTGTTTTTTTTGCTGTCCATGCCTTTACTCATTTGATTTGCCTCTCTCGGTAAAAAGGTGGTTTGCCTTACCATTAACCGCCTGTTGGGCATAATATGCAAGCGAAAAAAGTGCTTTGGACAGCAGATTTCAGGCTATTTTGCCTTGGGTTCGTAGGGGAGGCGAGAGAACTGCAACGAGCGTTGGCGGTAGAATGCGATGCGTTCACGAAAATAGTCACGCAGATGCTCGGGCTGCTCTCTTTCAACGACTTCTGGAATGACCGGCATGTTGTACCGTTCCTTAAACGCCACGCCAGAGGCTGCGAGATCAACATTCACTTTATCCATCTCTTGCGCAGGAAGGGGAAGGTTAGCCAGATTATACGCCATTGTTCTTATCCTCAGGGCCGCCGGTGAGTTCGCATGATAGCATTTTTTTGCCTGGCGGACATACGCGGATATTGCTTCATGACCTGATACTAAAAAAGAATGATTATTCTTTAGGTTATTAAATCGACGTGGTGGTTTTTATAAATATCCGGCAGTACGTTAAAATGAAATAAAAACCATTCTCAAATGGATGCGCTAAATAACCATTTTATGAAATTGAAAATCGTTATCAATTATTTTAAGTTGATGATTAATAATTTATTATTTTTTGTGTTAATTATTTTGATAATAAAATGTTTTTTATTTTTTAACAGCAAGGCATAATGGAAAAAATTGACTCACCTGCCAATCAGAGGGAATGAAAGATGCTTAAAAAAGAGATGATTCAACAATTAAACGATCAGCTAAACCTGGAATTCTATTCTGCTAATTTATACCTGCAAATGAGCGCATGGTGTGGTGATAAAGGGTTTGAAGGTGCGTCAGCATTCCTGAAAACACATTCTCAGGAAGAGATGGAGCATATGCAACGCCTCTTCAATTATCTGGATGATACCGGCAGCATGCCAGTACTGGGGGCCATCGCCGCGCCGCCGGTCGATTTCGCATCTCTGGCTGACGTGTTTGAGAAAACCTATGAGCATGAGCAATTAATTACGCGAAAAATCAATGAGCTGGCTCATGCAGCAATGACGCAGCAGGATTATTCAACGTTCAATTTCTTGCAATGGTATGTTGCTGAGCAACATGAAGAAGAGAAATTGTTTAAATCCATTCTCGACAAGTTGGCATTGGTGAGTACCGCGCAAGGGGGTCTGTTCTTTATCGATCAAGACCTGAAGAAAATGACGAGCGCACCGACTCAGCAGTAATGCTTTATTACATCCCCTTCAGGCCAAGCCTGAAGGGGATGTGTATTAACACACGCCGAAATTGCCTTCCTCGCGGTAAAACGAGACGCTATCAACGCTGATTTCTACTTCTTTCTCAATAGGATCGTCAATTCTCGCACAGTAAAGCCTATTGTCTTCTACGCTAAGAACCCGCATGCGTGGCCCACCGGTTTTACTTTGAACGATATCTCCAGGTTTAACCGTCATTCCGCACCTGATTTTTCTTTTTTCGGGACTTGACGGTATTCTGAAGTTCTGAATTTATTACTGCTTTTTGCAGACCAATCAGCATGAGTACTCCCCACGTTACCATCCGTAACC
>NZ_JBPETA010000146.1:0-7551 GCF_051710365.1 Symbiopectobacterium sp.
CTTGTTATAGGAGGGCCAGTTAGTGATTTTAAAATTTTGTTTTGCCATGGAGACCTGATTTTGAAACAACTATGGTGATCTGATCCGATGATTACCCAAACTTTCTATTTATTCAACAAAGCCCATCTTCTCGAATTGCTGAAGTTGGAAAAGATTGGGGAAGGACTCTTCCGGGGACAAAGCGAAGATTTAGGGCTACGCCAGGTGTTCGGCGGGCAGGTGGTCGGTCAGGCACTGTATGCGGCCAAACAGACCGTCGAAGCGGGTCGAGGGTTGCACTCCTTCCACAGCTACTTTTTATTGCCGGGAGACAGCCGAAAACCCATTGTCTACGATGTGCAGAACCTGCGCGATGGCAACAGTTTTAGCGCGCGACGTGTCAGCGCCATCCAAAACGGTAAGCTTATCTTTTTATGACCGCCTCTTTTCAACGCCAGGAGAGCGGCTTTGAACATCAAAACACCATGCCTGAAGTCCCTGGGCCAGAATCCTTGCCTTCAGAACAAGAGATTGCGCAGAGCATGGTACATTTACTGCCTGAACAGTTTCGTGACAAATTTCTGCAACAACGTGCCATCGAAATGCGTCCGGTAAAATTCCATAACCCACTCAAAGGCCACGTGGATGAACCCGTGCGCCACGTATGGTGCCGAGCCAATGGCACCATGCCCGATGACGAGCGCATTCATAAATACCTGCTGGGTTACACATCGGACTGCAATTTCCTACTCACCGCATTGCAACCGCACGGCGTCGGATTCCTTGAACCGGGTATGCAAGTCGCAACCATTGACCACTCGATGTGGTTCCACCGCCCTTTCCGCCTTGATGACTGGCTGCTCTACACCGTGGAAAGCACATCAGCTTCAAGTGCCCGTGGCTTTGTTCGTGGGCAGTTCTACACTCGGGACGGGATTCTGGTGGCCTCAACGGTACAAGAAGGGGTCATGCGGCGACATGATGCGTCTTAAAAAGAGATGGCTTGCTCACTATCCTCAATCCTAAGCAAAAAACGCGGACGAAAGCCGGGGATCTCTATAAGAATAAACGCATTTAGCGGGTAAGAGATTCCCGCTTTCGCGGGAATGACGGTGTGAGTAGGACAACGCGGGCCTTGGCCCGCGTTTTGTATATCGTGTAGAAATTACTGGTTGTAAGCGTTTTCGCCGTGGCTGTTAACATCCAGGCCTTCACGCTCTTGTTCTTCCGGCATACGCAGGCCAACGGCCAGGTCTGCGACTTTGAATGCGATGAAGGCAGCAACACCGGACCAGATGAACGCGACGATCACGCTGAACAGCTGTACCCAAACCTGATGCGCCATGGTAACGCCTTCCGCGTAGCCCGTGCCGCTCAGAGAAGCAGAGGTGAATACCCCCGTCAGGATACAACCAACGATACCGCACACGCCGTGCACACCGAACACGTCACACGGGTCATCCACACGCAGCCATCTTTTCAGTACCGTTACGCCCCACAGGCCAGCGAAACCACCGACCAGACCAATGATCAGCGCACCACCCACACCCACGGTTCCCGCGGCTGACGTGATAGCAACCAGGCCTGCGATACAACCGGAACACGCACCCAGCAGAGAAGGTTTACCACGCGCCATCCACTCACCGATAACCCACGCCAGAATCGCACCCGCGGTCGCGACTACGGTGTTCAGGAATGCCAGACCGGCAATTTCGTTCGCAGCAGCGGCAGAGCCTGCGTTGAAGCCGAACCAACCGATATAGAGGATAGCCGTGCCGGTAAACACCATCGGCAGGTTGTGCGGTTTGAAGGCTTCTTTACCGAAGCCGGCACGTTTGCCCAGCAGATAAGCACCGGTCAACCCCGCAACAGCGGCATTGATGTGCACCACAGTACCGCCTGCGAAGTCCAGAGCGCCATCAGCCGCCAGGAAACCGCCGCCCCAGACCATGTGTGTCAACGGCAGGTAAGAGAACGTCAGCCAGATAGCGGCAAAAATCAGCACCGCAGAGAAACGGATACGTTCAGCAATCGCACCCACCACCAGCGCGACAGTAATGCACGCGAAGGAAGCCTGGAAAGCGACGTGAATCAGTTGATAAATCGTACCGGATTGTGATGTCAGCTCAATGCCTTTGAGCATGAACATATCCAAGCCGCCAAAGAAGGCATTACCGGTCGCAAAAGCCATGCTGTAACCGTAGATAACCCACAGCACACACACCATAGCGAACGTTACGGTAACCTGCGTCAGCATGGAGAGCACGTTTTTAGAGCGAATCAGGCCGCCGTAGAACAGCGCAATGCCGGGCAGCGTCATGAACAGTACCAGCGCGGTACAAATCATCATAAAAGCGTTGTCCGCTTTATCGATTGCCGGTGTATCAGCGGCCATTGCCAGCGACGGAAGTAACGCTGCGGCGGCAAGGCCTAATAATGAAGAGACACGTATTTTCATCCATCCCAATTTTTCGTCAGCGAGCATTACAGTGCGGCGTCGTCAGTTTCGCCCGTACGAATACGGATAACGCGTTGCAGTTCAGCAACAAAAATCTTACCGTCGCCAATTTTACCGGTGTAAGCCGCTTTACTAATCACATCAACGACTTCATCAACCTGATCGTCAGCGATAGCAATATCAATTTTCACTTTCGGCAAAAAGTTGACGCTATATTCAGCACCGCGATACAGCTCGGCATGGCCTTTCTGGCGTCAAAATCCCTTCACCTCAGTGACGGTGAGCCCCTGGATGCCGACAGAAGATAAGGCTTCACGCACATCTTCCAGCTTGAATGGTTTTATCACCACAGTAACCAGTTTCATTATCTTCCCCTTACCAATTAAGTTCAGACTTACGCCAGCCACCATTTCGAATAACCTTCACGACTGGGATAAAGCAAAGGCTGTGCCATAAATGAAAGGAACCGATAATTGCACAGGGAAATAACGTGGAACCTGCCTGGAGAAGTAAAAGGAAAGGATAAAGATGTGATGTTGCGCACACGCAATGCATCAATTTGGTGCATTACGCGTAATTGCGGTGCATAGGACGGAAAAATGAAAATCATCTGCCTGTTGATGGTGCGCGGATAAAAAGCCAGCGCAACAGGCAGTGTGCCTTTGGTCAGATGGCGGAAACGGGTTCATCCTCGCTGGCAGCCAGTTGCAGTTGATACATCTGGTAGTAACGCCCACGACGTTGCAATAATTGCTCATGCGTACCCTGCTCCACCGTTTCACCATGATGTAGCACCAGTATGTTATCAGCCTCGACCACAGTGGAAAGACGGTGCGCAATCACCACCAACGTGGTGTGACGACGGATAAGACGCAATGCGCGCTGAACCGCTTGCTCGGTACCGGAATCAATGTTGGCCGTCGCCTCGTCGAGAATCAGTATTTTGGGCGGTTTCACCAGCACACGGGCCAGAGAAAGAAGCTGCTTCTGTCCCACAGAAAGCGTATTGCCTTGCTCGCCAATGGTGCTATGTATGCCTTCGGGCAGTGCCGTTGCCAGCGCAGTGAGTTGTACAATCTCCAGCACGCGCCATACTTCATCTTCAGGAATATCACGCCCCAGCGTAACGTTGGCATAAAGTGAATCCGCCAGTACCACGGTGTCTTGTTGCACCATTGCGACATTTTGTCGTAATGCCTGATGGGATAGCGACGTCAGCGGACGGTCATCCAACCGAATCTCCCCTTCATCCGGCTGATAATACCCCATCAGCAAACTCGCTAACGTACTCTTGCCGCTGCCAGTGTGCCCCACCAGCGCCACAAAGCCGCGCGCCGGCACGCTGATATGGTTCAGGACGCGCTGATTGTCCCGGTAGGCGAAAGAAACGTTGTCCATCTCGATGCTGCCCGCCGCTAACGGGCGCGAATCATCGCCGTAGGACTGCTGCACCGCATCCATCAGTTCAAAGATACGCTCACCGGCCACCACCGCCTGCTGCAACATGGACTGCTGGGTGGTCAGCGCAATCAGCGGCTCGTTAAGACGCCCCAGATAGCTGATAAAGGCATAGAGCACGCCAACACCTACCGTTCCCACCGAGCTAAAACCAAATTGAATCAACAGCCCACACAGCACCATGGCGGAAAACAGGCTCAATAGCGGACGCAGCAGCACGCCATCCAAACGCAGCGTTTGCATCCGCGCCTGAAAATGCGCGCGGCTTGAAGCACCCAGCTTCTCACCAAACCGTGACTGTTGGCGAAATTGCTGGATCACGGCCATCCCCGAGATCGCTTCATTAAAACCATCGTTAATATCTGCCAGATAACGGCGCAGACGCCGCACAATCGGCGTACTGAAATGCTGATAGACCGCCATCACAATAGCCACTGCGGGGAAGATCATCAAGGCAATCAGCGCCATGCGCCAATCGAGTGTGAACATGGCTACCAGCATGGCACCGATCAGCGCCATGCTGCGCAGCACGGTGGAAACCACGGTGACATACAGATCGCGCACCACCTCGGTATCGTTGGTAACGCGGGAAATCAGTTGTCCCACCGGCTGCGTATCAAAGGTACTCAGCGGTTGACGCAACGCAGCATCCATCACATCAATACGCAATTGTTGCACTACCCCTACCGCAACGCGGTTGAACAACAGCGATTGCACGTAATGCAATAGTGCGGCGGACAATTGCAGCAAGATATAAACCGCCGCCAAGCCTCCTGCCAGAGCCAGAGGAATATTGCCTTTTGCCACCAGGTTATCGATGAAATAACTTACCAGTGCGGGCCCAGCCACCTCGGCAGCGGCCGCCACCCAGAGCATCACCACGCCCAACATCAGGGATTTCCGCCAGGGGGAACCATACGCCAATAGCCGCTTCAACGTCGGCCATAACCGCTTTGCGTTAGTCAATTGCCATCTCTCCCTTGACCGACTCTTCATCCAACGCCGCCTCTAACTGCTGATAGCGAAACATGTCGCGATACCATCCGACTTGCGACGCTAATGCGACGTGGCTACCGCGCTGCGCCACGCTACCCTGCTGTAAAACCAGAATTTCGTCGGCTTCAGTGAGGGCCGAAAGCCGGTGCGCGCTGATAATCAGGGTGCGTTTCTCTCCCCAACGTTTCAGGTTTTGCAAAATATGGTGCTCAGTGCGCCCATCAACCGCCGACAGCGCATCATCAAGAACCAATATCTCCGCGTCCAACAGCAGCGCGCGCGCAATGGCAATACGCTGTTTTTGTCCACCGGAGAGCATCACGCCGCGTTCCCCCACTTGGGTTTCATAACCTTGCGGTAAGCGCGTAATGTCGTCATGGACGCTGGCCAGACGCGCAGCATGTTGAATCTGCGCCAGCGTGGCGCTGGGGTTCCCGAGTGCAATATTGTTTGCCACGGTGTCGGAGAACAAAAATGGCGTTTGCCCGACCACCGCGAAACGTTGGCGCAGGCTATCCAGATTCAGCGTCGCAAGCGGAAGACCATGAAAGCGAATCTCGCCGTCATCGAGATCGTAATGGCGCAGGATCAAGGCCAACAGCGTGCTTTTACCGGAACCGGTGGGGCCACACAGTCCCAGCATGTTGCCCGGTGCGAGCGAGAACGCCACCCGGTCGAGTACCGGGCGCGATTGTTGCGGATAAGCAAAGGTGTGAATATCAACATCCAGGCTACCGCGGCCCTGAGGCAGAAATGCATCGCCGTCTGCCACCACCGGTACTTCATTCAACAGTTGGCGAATACGCCCGTAAGCCGCACTCCCGCGCTCCACGATGTTGAACATCCACGCCAGCGCCAGCATCGGCCAAATCATCAGGCCCAGATACATCACGAAACTGGTCAGTTGCCCTAACGTCAACGTCCCCTGAATAATCATCCAACTGCCGCCGCCAACGGCAAGCAAATGCGAGAAACCGACAGCGATATAAATCGTTGGATCAAAACGCGCATCTACCCGGGCCACGTGCATGTTTTTTTGCCCCTCATCCTCAGCCACTGCCGCGAACCGGTTCGACTGATAATCCTCCAACCCAAAGGCCTTAATCATGCGAATGCTGGTCAGGCTTTCTTGCGCCTGATCGTTAAGCGAAGAGAACGCCGCCTGTGCGCCCTTAAAACGCTGATGCAACTGCGTACCATAGTGTTTGATCACCAACGCCATGATGGGCATCGGCAACAGCGCCAACAGCGTAAGCTGCCAGCTGATTTGAGTACTCATTACAACCAACACCGCGCATCCCATTACCATGGAATCCACCAGCGTCAACACGCCTTCACCAGCAGCAAACACCACACGATCGACATCGTTGGTTGCTCGGGCAATCAAATCGCCGGTGCGATGGCGCAGATAAAAGGCAGGATGCTGGCGGCTCAACTGGCGGTAGAAATCGTCGCGCAACTCCACAGCCAACTGGTATGAAGCGCCAAACAAAAAGATGCGCCACACATAACGCAACAGATAAACCATAACCGCGATCAGCAGCATCACGCCGATCCATTTCATCACCGTCGCCGCGGGCATCACATCGCGCGTAACGCCATCCACAATCACCCCAACCAGCTTGGGTGGCAGCAGTTGCAGGATGGCGATAATAATAAGAAGAACCACGGCCCCGAGGTATCGCCGCCATTCTCGACAAAAATACCAGGCCAATTGAGCAAAAAGTCGCACGCTGTTGTTATTCCATTTTTCAGAAAGGGCTGCGAAACATCACAGGACCATTATACAGAAAGCTTATGCGCGTCATCATTTATACCCGAAATAATTCGGGTTGCAGGACAAAACCTTAACGTTTTGAACAGCGCTTGCGCTGGCCCGAAGGCAGAATCTCAGAGAGGAGATCCATCATGGCACGATCGGGAGTGCGGTGGTGTGATTTATCCGCTCCATGGCAAAGCTGGAGGTCACATCAATCAGGCCAGGAATGCCGCTGACCAGACGTTTGTAAAAATTATCATAGCTTTTCATGTCGGCGACCTGAACCTGCATCAGGTAATCGTACTCTCCCGCCATGCGATAAAATGACAATACTTCGGGCATATCCGACACCACCTGGGAAAATTTTTCATACCAGGCACTGTTGTGTTGCTGCGTTTTTAATAACACAAAAGCCGTCAACCCAAGCCCCAGACGTTCGTTATCCAGCAGCGCAACGCGAGCACGGATATAGCCCTCTTCTTCCAGACGTTTTAGACGTTTCCAGCAGGGGGTCGATGTCAAATGCACCGCATCGGCCAGCGTTTACAACGACAAGGTGCAGTCGTGTTGCAACAGGTTAAGCAGCGCACGATCGATTTTATCCAGCATAGCGGCATTCCATAATCATTTTTCCCCTATTTCACGCGCAACAGAATGAAAAGGCAACCAAAGTGCGGAAAAACCCGCTGTTTTGCCTTTTATCATCCTTCGCCAAAGCCGCAAAACAGACTAATTTCCATAAAAATTCGAAATAGGAGAAAATAAACCCCCAATAAGGCTTTGTTGAATAAATAGAAAGTTTGGGTAATCATCGGATCAGATCACCATAGTTGTTTCAAAATCAGGTCTCCATGGCAAAACAAAATTTTAAAATCACTAACTGGCCCTCCTATAACAAGGC
>NZ_JBPETA010000147.1:0-7534 GCF_051710365.1 Symbiopectobacterium sp.
ATGAGTTCAGTATTGGTGACAGACCACCACAAGTATCCAACCTCAATTCTATTCACAAGACCATCGTTGATGTTCTCGGCGAGCGATACCGTCGAATTTATTCTTAAAGTAGGTGCGGAATGACGGTATTAAAGAAGCGTTCGCACAATTGAAAATTGCCGAGGTCATCGGCGATAAGTGTATTGAAGAGATTTAACGTCTATCCCCTTTGCACCTTGGGCTGTACCCGACAGTGCACGCGCTGCCCGCGTCCAAACGGGCTGCGCCAATAACGCCTACTGGAACCGGCCAATATTTATGTCTCGCTATCGTCACCGCTGAGTGCCAATTGCGCCAACGTGACGGGCTTAAGGGGAAAACGGGCGCGCGCGTATACGGTTTCTGATACGTGGCGCTGCTGCGTTTCGGCCAGAATAACCGCCGCGTTGTGTCCGCACATCCGTCCCTGACAGGGGCCCATGCCGCAGCGGGTAAACGCTTTCAACTGATTCATGCCGATGCAACCCGCGCGCGGCCTGACGAATTTCCCCGGCATCACCTGTTCACAGCGGCAGATGGTCACGTCGTCATGGGGTTTTTGTGCCTGTTTGGGAATGGGATAAAGCGCTGCCAAAAAGGGGCGCAGCGAACGCAGCGCGGCGCGCTGTTGCCGCAGTTCAGTACATTGTTGCTGATAGTCATCTTCTGCGAGCTTGCCCGCTGAGCATTGCCGCTTCTCCGCCCTCAATGCCGCCCGCGTCTCCTGCCAGATAGATACCGGATTGGCTGCTTTCCTAGCGTTCGTCTACTTCCGGCTGCCAGTGGTGTTGCTCATCATTCCAAACCAGTTTGCAACCGAGGGCATTGGCGCACTGCGTGGCCGGAATCACCCCGATATGGCTTAATACCGTGAGGTAACGCGCTGTATCGGATGGCCCCGATGGGAAAAGAGCACGGCGGTGACCTGCGTTTCTCCTTCGATGGCAATATCGGTCACACCGGAATAATAAGGCACTTTAGCGCGTTGCAGTTCGCGCAGTAGCTTGATGCCTTTGAACAGATCGCGCGAGGTATGACGTAATGCCTTCGGCAAGCGTGGTAGTGCCCACAAGTAATCCTGCGGGCGCGTGGTGTCCAGCACCGCTTGAATTCGGCCTCCCGCGCGGATCACCTGTGCGGCGAACAGTAGCAACAGTGGGCCGTTGCCCACCAGAATGCTGTCCGCAGGGGGTAACAATCCCGCTGATTTCATTTAATAGCTGTGCGGCACCCACCGTCATCGCACCAGGTAATGTCCAGCCCGGCAGTGGAAAACTGCGTTCTTGTGCGCCAGTGGCCAGCAGAATAAAACGAGCCTGCACTATATGTTGACGCGGGGACTCGCCCTGTTCCAGCAGATAGGCTTGTTTCTCCGGTGTCACCTGCCAGACGGCAGTACGTGCCAGATAGCGTACGCGGGGAGAGAAGGCAACTTCTGCCAGGCTACGGCGTGCGCTGTACTCTTCGCCGAACAGAGTTTGTGGATTGGCAAACGGTGACTGGGTGACCTGTCGCAGCAGTTGGCCGCCCGGCAATGGGTTTTCATCGGCCAGCCAGACGGATAAGCCTGCTGCGCTGGCGATCTGCGCGGCTTTCAGCCCGGCCGGGCCTGCGCCAATAATCAGCAGGTCGCACGTATTCACTGTAGTGGTCTGGGTCATGATAGCACCCTCGCGCCCTGGGGCAGGGTCACTCTCATACCGTCACGCACTGGCGTCATGCAAGATTGCACGTTGGGAATATCATCTACCGTGACACGACATTCGAAGCAGACACCCATCATGCAAAACGGGCCGCGCGGTTTCTGATCAATGGCAGTATGGCGTGTGGTGGTGATGCCGTTTGCCAGCAGCGCGGCGGCCAGCGTCCAGCCAGCGCGTGCGGTAATTGGCTCATCGTTCACCCACAGGGTGATTTGCGGTGCATCAACCGTGGGTAGCGGCTGGAACCGGGAAACGCTGGACATGAAATACCTCGAAAAGTGAAGGAAGTGCACCGCCTAAAATCCACGCCGGAAGCAGCTCGCTATGCAGCGCTGCCAGCGTAACACCGCTGTGGCAAGTGACGGCAAAGGCGCCGGGGTAGCGACGGGATTCATCATAAACCGGCAAACCATCTGGCGTCATGATACGCAACGCCCCCCAGGTGCGTACAATCTGTGCGTGGGCCAGACAGGGGAAAGCGCGTATTGCCCGTTGGGCAATCTGCTGTTGAACCTCGGGCTGCGTCCGGGTGTTAAACCCGACGTGCTCTTGCGAGTCCCCAATCATCACCGTGCCCGCCTGCTGAAAGGCGTAGGACAGTGCGCGCAGCGTCAGCAGCGGATTGACATGGCCGTCATGGGGGAATAGATGGCACCGGCTATCTGGTGTGATGCTTCAGGCACATGTTGGCGCAGCGTGGCGTTATCCCATACCTCATAGTGAAAATCCGGGTTGCCCTGTTGCAGCTTGCTGACGTTGCGTATCGCGCTGTCCAGCGCATCGGATGTTAAGCAGAAATTGATGCCGCCGGGCTGAGACAACCCGCAATCAATACCGGTTTCAGTGCGTAGGCGCTGCGCAAAGTCGGGCCAGCGCGTGGATGCCAGACAGGAGAGTTGGCTGTAAGGCGGACAATTGACGCCTTTGCCCTGCACCCAAATCAGACCGAAGTTGCCGCGCGAGGCGCGAAAATCCGTGTCGCCCCCGTCGAGAATCGCGGTATGGGCGCGTTGGCGCTGCAAACCATAAGCGATGGCGTGGCCGACGATGCCGCCGCCGATCACGATAACGTCATAGCGTTGTGTCATGAAGGGGTTACCTGATGAAAACCTGTTACCGACACCAATTGTCTCCCCCGTCATAAGCTCGCGGTTGCAGAGCGCCATAAAACCAGCGAACCAGTGTTACGGTGTCGAATACCGGCAAACCAAAGCGGGCATGCAACGTGGCACTGAAGGGAGCCAGGTTGGTGCATTCGAGAACCAACGCCCCGGTTTGCGGGTAGCGATACAGCGCCTGCTGCGCGGTAGCCAGCACTTCTTGCTGTAAAATAGCATACGGGACTCTGTCGTCACCGTCACGAATTGAACGCACAAACTCAGAGTCCGGGGCCATTCCCACCACGTGCGCATCGCCGGGGATACCGACTTTTTCCAGATAATCGCCGCGCAGCGCACGATCGTCGAAGGTCAAAATCAGCGGTGTTTTCCCGGCGGGAAGCAGGCGCTGCACCAGCGGGTATTGCAGCAGGCTGCTGGTGACAATCGGCACCGGTGACCAGGCTGCCAACTCTTGCTGGTAGTAGGAGAGGAAGCCGCAACTGGTGGTCAACCCATCAACGCCCTCGTCGATTAATGCCTGTGCCGCACGTTTGAATGGCTCCAACAAGTCGTGTTGATAGAGGTGTCCCATCCGTTGTGGGATGGCCTCTTCCACCACCCGATAGCGTACCGGAAACGGCCAGGTGCCGGGGTTACCAATATCGCCCAGATAGCGGCGAAAGTGGGTTTTCACCATCAAAATACCGAGTGTGGTCTGTGGTGTGGCTAAGCCAGTGTGAATGTCTGACATGGTTAGGGTTCCGTTAAGCGCGCCGTGAGGCGGCAATCACTGCGTCCAGAATTTGTTGCAGCAGCGCCTTTGACGTGGCGAAGTTGAGGCGTGCAAAGGCTTCTGCGCCGGGGTTAAAGGTTTCACCCGCGCTGAGCGTCACTTTGGCATGCTCCAGATAATACGCGCCCGCGGCGGTCGGTAAGTGCAGTTCGCTAAAATCCAGCCAGGCGAAGTAGGTTGCCTCGGGGGTGTGGACGCGCACCTCTGGCAGTGCGGTGCGCACGGTGGTGATCACTTGCTCACGCCGTTCCAGCAGGTAATGGCGTGCACCTTCCAACCAACTGTGGCCGCGATCCCAAGCGGCCACGGTAGCATCAATTCCGATCCCGGAGGGATAGCCTAAAATCCAGGCGGGCAGACGTTGGGTAAAGCGCTGTTTTAACGCGCCGTCGCCGAAGTACATCAGTGCACAGCGCAGTCCGGCGATATTGAAACTCTTACTGGCTGAGTTCAGGGTGATGGTGCGCGCCGCAAGGCCCGGTGCTACCGTAGCAAACGGAATATGTTCCTGCCCGGGGTACACCAGATCGGCATGAATCTCATTGGCAATCACGATCAAATCATGGGCTTCGGCCAGTGCTGCCAGCTTTTCCAGCTCATCACGCCGCAGTGCTCGGCCGGTGGGGTTGTGTGGGTTACACAGCAGCAGGATGCGCGTGTTGGCATCAATCTGGTTGGCAAGATGATCGAAATCGATCTTATAGCCCTGACCGTTGTCCACCAGTGGGCTGGCCTGTAAGCGGCGGCCGGTGTCATTGATGGCATCATAAAAGGGCGGATAGCTGGGGGTTTGCAGCACAATACCGTCACCTGGCTCACTGAATGCCAGAATCAGCAAATAGACTGCCTGCACCAATTCGTTGAGCGCCAATACGTTGGCAGGGTCGGTTTCCCAGTCAAACTCGCGTGCGGTATAGCGACTGAAGGCGCGCGCCAGCAGATGTTCCGCCCGGTCGCGTTGCCAGTAAGGGTAGCCTGTATCCTGAGCCAGATACCAGTGACGTAATACGTCAGCAACGGCAGGCGCTGGGGCGAAGTCCATCTCCGCCACCCAAGCGGGGAGAATCTCCAGCGCGTGATACCGCCACTTCATGCTTTGGCGACGGCGCAGCGTTTCCAGCGGCAGCGTGTATTGCTCGGCAAACTGTTGCGCGATACCAGCATCGTAATGCGTGCTCATGTTATACCACCTGCGGGATGCGTTTCGGCAAGGGCATTTTCAGCCAGGAAACCGACGTATCAATACGCAGATGCATGAGGATTCCTTCTGTTTTATTTGCCGTTGACAAGCCAATCATGGTTGGCTAAGTTGCGGTCAAATTAACAAATATATATTTTATATTGTATAAACTTTATCAGCTATGCATTGCCATTTAACGCATATGGCAGTGTGGTTATCCTGGCCGATAAATCAGCAATGAGGTCGCTATGGATCAGACTGACGCAGCAAACCGGGCCAACCCGGCCCCCCTTCCCGCCGTGGTGGTTGACCGGAGGCCGCTGACCGACCGCGTGGCGGACTATGTGCGCGATCTGATCGTGCAGGATATCCTGCAACCCGGCGATCCCATCAATGTGCAAAGCATTTGCAGCACCCTACAAATTTCGCAAACTCCGCTGCGTGAAGCGCTGAAAATGCTGGCAGCCCAGGGGCTGGTGGATTTACGCCCCAATAAGCGCGTAGTGGTGGCGTCTCTGGCGGCGAATGAAATTGAAGACATGCTGGTGGTGTATACCGAAATGGAAAAACTGGCGGGTCGACTGGCGGCGTTGCAAGCGACACCAGACGATCTGCTCGCGTTGCAGCAGCAGGAACAGGCGCTGATAGCGGCGTTTCACGCAGGAGAATCGCTGCGCTATTTTCATGCCAACCAAGCCTTTCATCAGGCGTTGGTGCACGCTTCGCACAATGCCACACTGATCGAGCTGCACAATAATCTCAATGCCCGTCTGTATCGCACGCGTTTCAAAGGAAATCAGTGGAATGCGCGCAGCGGTGATTGGCAGCGCGTGGCTGAAGAGCACAGTAAAATTCTGCGCGCCATTGAGACGCGCAACGGCGATCTGTGCGCGGAACTGCTGGCTCGCCACCTGAACGGTGCGCGTGCCTCCTTGCACGCGGACTGATCCGGTTAGCCTCCCCCGCTGATATAAAGGGGAGCCTCTTACGGTTTAGGTTCTACCCATACTCCCGCCAGATTCCCTTCAACACCATCTGCCGTTGGCGAATGGTCGTGAACGCGCGGGTTGTAAATGGTGATGAACTGCGGAGACAGCAGGTTAATGTCCGGTGCGTCATGCATTACGATCTGCTGGAACTGGCGGAATTGCGCAATGCGTTTGGCATTGTCGTTTTCTGTCTGCGCCGCTTCCAGCAGGCGATCGACTTCGGGGTTAACGTAGTGCGAGGTGTTGGAGAACGGCAACCCAATGCGGTAGTTCTTCGACCAGTAGAGACGCTGTACGCCTGCGGTAGGATCGTATAAGTTGGCGAACATGTTCAGCGCCAGCGCAAAGTCGCGATCGGTGTACACGCGTTTGGTGTGCGACGAAATGTCCGATGAACGCAGCGTTACCGCAACCCCGATTTTTGCCAGTGCCGCCCGTGTGAAATCGGCGATACGACGGAAAGCATCGCCATAGGTGTTGTAGTCCAGCGTGATGCTAAAGCGTGTGCCGTCTGCGCTGCGCGGGTATCCGGCTTCATCCAGCAGGCGGTTAGCGGCCGCCAGATCAAAGGGATACGGAGTCGGCGACGGATCGTGGAAGGTTTTCAAACCGGGGGCAACGGGAGATGCCGTCGGCGTCGCGAGGCCAAAGTAGGCAATGCGCACCAGTGCATCCCTGTCAATGGCGTGAGAAAACGCCTGGCGTACACGCAGGTCTTTGAAAATCTTGTCATCCAGATTGAATTGCAGCGATGCGACACTGTAAGAGTAATTGTTCCCTTTGGTTTCAAAGCCCAGCTCGCCCTCTTTCTTCAATCGGGCAATTTCACTCAGCGCAACCGGCGTTCGGTAAGCGATGTCCGCATCACCGGTTTCCAGCTCCAGCGTGCGCACCACGGCATCCGGCGAGAACTTGACGATCAACTGGTCCAGATAGGGTTTTGGGTTATCCCAGTAGTTGGGATTGCGTTTGTAGACAATATGGCTGCCGCGTACCCATTCGCTGAAAACATACGGACCGGTGCCGACTGGCGCATTGTTATTGGCATTTTTCAGCGGATCGCTGCCCGGCACGTCATGGATGTGTTTTGGCAGAATCGGTGTTTCACCGGCGGCAAACGCGCGCAGCAAATAAGGGGCAGGGTGTGATAACTCAAAGACGGCAGTCAGCGCATCGGGGGTTTTAATGTCGCTAACGTTAGCAAAGGTGCTTCTGGCGCGTGGGTGTATTTGTTTCAACAACTGGATGGAGTAGGCGACGTCAGCGGAAGTAAAAGGCTGACCGTCGTGCCACTTCACCCCCTGACGCAGATGAAAAGTATAGGTTTTGCCATCGGGGCTGATATCCCAGGATGTTGCCAACTGTGGCTGTGGATTAAGATCGTAATCGTAGGTCAGCAGCCCTTCCGTGACTTTGCCACTGACCGCAATCGCTGGTTGAGCGACGGTCGCGAGTGAAACCAGTGTGGATGGCTCACTGGACAGTATCAGCGTCAGTGCACCGCCGCGCTGCGGTGTGGTGGCAGCGTGCACGCTGGCAGCCAGCCATCCAGAAAGCAGCAGGGCGTTGCCTCCCCAGCGAGACAAACGGGTAAACCATGACATAAAACCTCCTGGTTGAAGATCAAAAAAAAAATGAGCGAATGAAATTCAACTTAACAAATATATATTTTATATTGTATAAACTTTATGGGATAACCAATTGCGTAAACTGGAAATGCACGCCACACGGCCTGTTTATGCCTACCATTA
>NZ_JBPETA010000148.1:0-7517 GCF_051710365.1 Symbiopectobacterium sp.
TTTGAGATTTTTGGCCAGTGCATTAGCCAGAGCCTGCAACTGTTTTTCGTCCATAAAGTAACCTGCTTTTGATGTTGGATTGAACATATCAAAATCAGGCAATTACACAAATTTATGTACAGGCTCAAGTTAGATGTTTTCAGGCAACGCGTCGTTGCAAAACGGTGGATGGAGCGTTATCCCCTGTTGCAGCTGATCGTTCCCGCATAATCACAACAGGTAAATGCGAAATTATCATTATTTTCTCATTACTTATTGAAGGTTGAGGCCGATCTTTTAATCCAGACACTGGTGCATGCAGTCAATGAACATGTTCATCGCGGGGCTAACCGTTCTGCCTGCATGATATGCACAAAGCGCAGTAATCGATGGCGGAGTCTCGGAAAATGGCAGCTCCTGCAACTCGCCCGATGCCAGTTCCCGCAACACACTGAAACGTGGCAAAAACGAAATACCCAAGTTGCTGGCCACACATTGCTTTATGCTCTCAATGCTCCAGAGTTCAATGGTGCTCTCAAACGTTATCTTTCTCTCGCGAAGGGAAGATTCAAAAATTT
This sequence comes from Symbiopectobacterium sp., assembly GCF_051710365.1. Lineage (NCBI taxonomy): Bacteria > Pseudomonadati > Pseudomonadota > Gammaproteobacteria > Enterobacterales > Enterobacteriaceae > Symbiopectobacterium > Symbiopectobacterium sp. The sequence continues at coordinate 558 of NZ_JBPETA010000148.1, forward strand.
GCCTGAACACACACTGAGGCTCATTGATAATGAAGCTGACCGGAATGTGCTGCTCCCTTTGCGTAAAATCGACGTGCTGAAGCTGCGGGGACGCAACAAGCACCAGTTCCTGCTGCCCGAAGTATTCCATGTGCAGCGCATCATCATTACCGACGCGATAAAAAACGCCCAGATCCGTGTGGTCAGCCAGCAGAGAATCACGAATGACATAGCAGTTGACCGACTGAAGCGACAGACGAACTTTTGGTGCTTTTTCTCTGAATAACCTGAGAACTTCCGGCATTTTATAGGCCAGCAGTGTTTCCCCTACCATGATCCGTAAATCCCCAGTGATATCTTCCTCACTGGAAGAAATCTGACGGATCCCGTCCAGTACACGCGTCAGCTCTCTCACTCTTGGCAGCAGTAATTTCCCGGCTGGTGTTAATACCATACGGCGGCCCACTTTCTCAAAAACCGGGTACGCCAGTTCCTGCTCTAACTGCTGGATCTGAAAAGTAATGGTCGATTGGGTACAGCACAGTTTCCGGGCGGCTTGTGCAAAAGAGCCTTCCTCAACCACCGTTTTAAAGGTAATGAAGCGACGCAGATCCATATAGCCCCCAAACATATCGAAATATTGAAAATCTGATATTGAAAAAATTCGCTTTTTTGAATGTTTCTGGACGGATAATATACGGCAGGACTAAGGAGATCACAAGTGACATCAACCATTATCAGTGGGTTTTTAACCTACACATTGATTACCGCATTGACCCCCGGACCCAACAATATCCTGGCACTTAGCTCGGTAAATCAGTATGGCCTGCGCCGCAGTATTCGCGTTTTGATGGGCATGAGCGCGGGGTTTCTGGTTCTTATGCTTGTCTGCGGCGCGTTTACCTTTACGCTGATTAGCCTTCTTCCTTCATTAACCCGATGGCTGGTTTGGATCGGTGCGGGATATATCCTCTGGCTGGCATGGCGTATTGCTTCCCGTTCGCCAACCACATCAAACGGCAGCGGGCACCCTCTCAGTTTTTGGGTAAGTTTTTGGCTGCAATTTGCCAACGTTAAGATCATTCTTTACGGTATCACCGCCTTGTCTGCATTCGTTTTACCCTATACACAGGATATTTTTTGGGTAACGGCGGTCAGCATCCTTTTGGCAGTGATTGGCTGTGTGGGAAATCTGGTCTGGGCGCTGGCGGGGCATCTGTTCCAGTCGCTTTTCCGCAGGCATGGCCAGGTGGTCAATCTGGTGCTGGCTTTGTTGCTGGTTTACTGTGCTGCCCGGATGTTTTTCTGACGCATTCTGAATTGCCCAGAATCTTACGGTCTGTCCCACATAAATTACATGTAGGCTCTGCCCATTTCTGGCTCAAACCGATTCACGTCCATGACCCTTATGGGCGATACAGCACGGAATCAGTTAGCCCCATCCCGCAACCTATAGCAGATATTTTGCCCGGTCACAGCGTCCTAAGCATACAGATGCCACAACTGTTATGGCCCGTATTGCCCAGCCTTTCAGGGAGATGGCGAAATCCGAAAGCCTCATAGAGTCGAACGGCATCCTTCAGTTCGTCGAGCGTTTCGAGATAGCAGGCGCGGTACCCCATGTCAGCGGCCTGCGCAATAATAAAGGCGATCATTCGTCTGCCCATCCCCATGCCTTTAACGTCACGGCTGAAATACAGCTTCTGCATTTCACACGTTCCTTCCTCACCGGCAAGCGGAGCGATTCCAGCCCCTCCGACAATTTCGCCATTGGCCTCGGCAACCCAGTATCCGGTGCCGGGCTGGCTATACACCTCGCTTAACCGCCCAAGCTCGGGATCGTGGAGGCTGACGCCCTCCAGATGGTCTATTTTATTATCCCGAAAGCTGTTGCGGATGATCGCAGCGATAGCCGCATTGTCTCTGGCCTCAATAGGCCGGAAGCGCATCCCCGCTTCACGCTGGCGTCGTGCGTTGCGCAAGCTGCCAGAGAATCGCGTGATAGTTTCCAGAAATTCCGCAACCTCTTCCTCTGCGGATGAAGCAAGGGCTTCCTCGGTGAACCGGTCAGCATTCTCTTCCAGAAATAAGAGCCGTTGCTTTCCGGTTTCGCTCAGCCGGAAGGTTGACGCCCTACCATCCTGATCGTCATGTTCCCTCAGCAGATACCCTGTCTCCATCAGGCTCCGAAGCGCACGGCTCATGCTGGCCTTTTCAACGCAAAGCCTTGCAGCCAGCTCGGTTGCGCCGGAAGGTTTACTGTTCAATTCAATCAGAATGTGACTCTGAAGGGGGGATAACTCCGTTCCGCTGCTTTTACGGCTGAGCATCCCCAGCTCTCTGACCATTTCGCGCAAGGCTGCACGGAACTGACGTACTTCGTTTTTTTTCATAGATGTGGCCTGCCTTGAATGACTATGGCAGATGATACACAAACTAGTTAACGACGTTAACTAGTTTGTGTATCATGGCTGAACATTCGCACACAGGTGGTGGGTTATGAAGCATCAGAAATGTCATGATAAAGTTCTTCGCCGGATCGTTGCAGCGACTACCTTGACGTTACTGTCGGGCTATGTGGTCATCCTGCTTCGTCATTTTTTCTTGTGACTAAGAAGACTCTGCTGCACCTATTTACCGAAATCAATATTCCCGGTAATCATTCAGTTTTTTATTATTTTTGAAAATACGTCGATAAAGGCACGCAATTTAGGTTGATTTCTTGAGGACTTCAGGAAGAGATCGTCATGTCTGGGGCAAAATCTGGCATCCGCGAAAGCACTGGGCGAGGCTGTCGTCAGCGCACTGCAAAACAAAGCGTGATAAGCCATTCAGATATGCGTCAGGCGTCATTGCCTGATGCATTATCTTTCGGCAATACCGGGATACTATAGCGGCGATACTGCTTGCGGTAATTCAAACAATCTCTTTAGACGATTTCCGTATTCAATAGATCGGTATCGTAAGAGTTGTCGATGGTGCACAGCCAACGGCATATCGCTTTCCTGGCGAAAGACATAAGTAGCACGACGCGTTGTCTCTACCGTACCGCCTTGTCCGTCGGGGAAACGAAGCAATGTTTCCATGATAACCAGCGCATTTCCTCCACCTTCAATGACCTGCATCTCTCCCTGTTTCACAACAAGTTGATCCTGAAAGTAATCAGAGATGGCAATAAAGGCTTTCCTGATATTCTCTTTTCCTTTAACGATCATACCTGGCTTAACCACCAGAGCGGCGTCTTCAGAATAGTGATCCATCAGTGAGTCAAAATCTCTCTTGGAGATTGCCACATCACAGGATTCAATGATGTGGCGTAACGGATGTGAGTGCATGCAAATTTATCCTGCTAAGTGACTGTCCGTGTTTACTATATCACCGAGTCACCCGCATTATCAGATCCGGTTATTCATCTCAGCGCATGGGTATTATGACTATCAAGCCGTTTTAATTCTGTTGGGATAAAGGCGGACAGCCTCACGCCGCCGACACCTGCCATTCACGCCCCGGAATCGCCTCCAGCAGTTGCCGGGTATAGACATGCTGCGGCTGCTGATACACCTGATAGGTCGGCCCTTGCTCCACAATATTGCCGGATTTCATCACGATAATGCGATCGCACACTTGTGCCGCCACGCGCAGATCGTGGGTGATAAAAATCAGAGACAAGCCCAGGCGTTGCCGCAAATCCGCTAGCAAAGCCAGCACCTGCGCTTGCACAGAGACGTCTAACGCCGATACCGGCTCATCGGCCACCAAAATCTTCGGTTCCACCGCCAGTGCGCGCGCCAAACCAATGCGCTGGCGCTGGCCGCCAGAGAATTCATGGGGATAACGGTTTATCGCGCCAGCATCCAGCCCCACCAGCGCAAACAGGGCTTTGACCTTCTCCAGCGCCTGCGCGCGTGGTACACCGCGAATCAGCAACCCTTTGGCGGCGATCTCACCTACCGTTTGGCGCGGGTTCAGCGAGGCAAACGGGTCCTGACACACCATCTGACTATCCCGACTCTGTGCACGCACCGCGCGAGAGTGCAGTTGTGCCAGATCGTGCCCATCAAAGTGAATTTCGCCGGAATCCGGCTGATATAACCGTACGATGCAGCGCGCCAGCGTCGATTTTCCGGAACTGCTTTCACCGACAATACCCAGCGTGCTGCCCTGCTGCAGCGTCAGGCTGACGTCCTGCACCGCAGCAACCTGCCGTTGGCGACGACGAAACAGCCCCGGCTCACGGAAGGTTTTATTAATGTTTTTCAAGGTGAGCAACGCAGGCTGCTCTTGCGTCAGGCGCGGCAGTGCCGGATGCAGCGACGGCACGGCGGCAATCAGCGAACGGGTATATTCATGGCGCGGTGCATACAACACCTGCGCCGCCGGGCCCTGTTCCACCAGTTCACCGTGGCGCATCACCGCCACGCGATCGGCAATATCAGCCACCACGCCGAAATCATGGGTAATGAACAGCACTGAGGTACCGCGCCGCTGCTGTAACTCGCGAATCAAACGCAGAATCTGTGCCTGTGTGATCACATCCAGCGCGGTCGTCGGTTCATCCGCGATCAGCACCAACGGTTCGAGCGCCAGCGCCATCGCGATCATCACGCGCTGGCGCTGGCCGCCAGAAAGCTGGTGCGGATAGGCACGCACCGTGGCGGTCGGGTCAGGAATATGCACATCTTCCAGCAAGCGCAGCACGCGTGCGTCCACGTCCTGCCTGGTCAGTTTGGGACGATGGATAAGAAACATTTCGGCAATTTGGTCACCTACCCGGTGCAGCGGATTAAGCGCCGTCATCGGGTCCTGAAAAATCATGCCAATGCGCGCACCACGCCACTGCCGGAGTTCTTCTTGCGTCAGTTGCAACAGGTCACGCTTCAAAGTTAATGCTCCCCTGCGTCGGTTGTACCCGCTCCGGTAGAAACCCCATGATGGCGCTGGCGGTCATGGATTTGCCCGATCCGCTCTCTCCCACCACACACAGAATTTCGTTATAGCGCAAGTCCAGCGACAGGTCGCGTAACGCCCAGGGGCGATCGGCATCCGGCGGCAACGCCACGCTGAGATGATTAATGGATAACAGTACGCTCATCGGTTTCTCAGCCTTGGATTCAATGCATCATTCAGCCCTTGCCCCACCAGGGAGACAGCGAGCACGGTCAATAAGATGGCCACGCCGGGAATGGCAGAAACGTACCACTCCTGTCGCAAGACACTGCGTCCGCCACCAATCAGGTTGCCCCACGAGGGCACGTTGGGATCGGACAAGTTCAGGAACGCCAGCGCGCTCTCCAGGAGAATCGCCACCGCCATGATCACACTGGCGTACACCACAATCGGCGGCAGTGCGTTAGGCAAAATCTCCCGGAACACGATGGGCATGTCACGCATCCCCATGAGCGCACCGCCTGCACAAATTCGCGGTGGTGCAGCGACAGAAACTCGGCCCGTGTCAGTCGTGCCGCAGGCGGCCAGGAGACCACGCCAATCGCCAGAATCACCGTCGACAGCGTTGAACCAAATACCGCCACCAACACCAGCAGCAACAAGAAGTTAGGCAGGATCTGAAACGCTTCGGTCAGGCGCATCAGCATGTCGTCTACCACGCCGCCGTAAAAACCGGCCAACGCCCCCACCACAATGCCAATAGCGATGGCGATGGCTGTCGCCACCACGCCAATGGTGAGTGACACGCGCGCACCGTGGAAGATCTGCGCGGCAATATCGCGCCCGGTATGGTCCGTACCCAACAGGAAACGGGCGTTGTGCAACGGCCACTGCAACGGACGCCCGGCCAGGCGCAGCGGATCGGCCGGGAAGAACCAGCCCGCAGAGAGTGCCATGCCGATCACCAGCACCAACAAGATCAAGCCAAACAGCGCGCTCGGGCTGCGCGCATAGCGTTTAAAAAAGTTCACCATCAGCCTTCACCTGCAATACGGGGGTCCAACCGGGCATACAGCAGGTCCACCAGAAAATTGATTGCTATCACTAACAGCGCAGAGACAAACACAATGCCGAGCAGGGTATTCAAGTCACGCTGCATTACCGATTCATAGGCCAATCGCCCCAGCTCCGGCAGCGCGAACACGCTCTCTACCAAACCGTGTTGGGCTCTGCCAAGCTGGTGCTGGAAAGTGGGCAGCATCCCGGTGCGTTGAAAGACAACGTCTGCTCCCCCGGCGGTACCACCATTGAAGGCGTCGCGGTATTGGAAGACAAAGGTTTCCGCGCAGCCATTTATCAGGCGGTGCGCGCCAGCACCTTGAAATCCGTGCGCCTGTCGCAAGACACCAAACCGGCCTGATGTTCATTCGATCGAGAGAAATGCTATGGCACACATTCATTTATTGGTGCAGGGCAAATGGCAGAAGCCATTATCCGCGCCGCACGGGTCAATCCGGCACTGACTGATGCACAGTTCAGCATTGAAGATATCGATGCCGAACGCGTCGCCACCCTGACGCACACCTATGCGTTGTCCGCTCAAACGCCGGATAGCGCGTTGGCAAACGCAGATCTGGTGGTGATTGCCGTTCGCCCACAGGATGATATTCCGGCCGTGGCGCAGCGCATTAACCAGCTTGCTTCTGCGCACAGCACGGTTGTCTCCATTGTGGCCGGTGTTACGCTGGCACAGTTGACGGCACTGTTGGGTGAAACGCGAGCCATCGCCCGCGTGATCCCGAACACCCTGACAGACACTGGCTACGGCTATAGCGGTGTGACGCTGAATCAACGTGCGCAGGCTGAAAAGCTCGATGGGTTCTTTACCGCATTCGGCAAAGTGCTGTATCTGGAAGAGCGTCTGATCGATGTCTTCACCGGTTTTGGCGTGGCAGGACCAAACTATATTTACCCGTCATTCCGCACCTGATTTTTCTTTTTTCGGGACTTGACGGTATTCTGAAGTTCTGAATTTATTACTGCTTTTTGCAGACCAATCAGCATGAGTACTCCCCACGTTACCATCCGTAACCT
>NZ_JBPETA010000149.1:0-7493 GCF_051710365.1 Symbiopectobacterium sp.
CGTCGTTCGTTACGGGGTATCGGTGCTATGCTCGACATCGCTCAGTCCGGTTGATGATTTGGGATCTTTATCGATTGATCAGATCGCTCAACTCGGACTGAGTTCCCTTCAGGTGATCTACTATTCAGAACAGTTATTTAGCGCTACGATAGGTAGCGCATGGGTTATGCATGAATCCATCACTATTTCTGGTAGGGCTCCTGCCGTTTGTTAGCGGTTAACTTCGAGTGTAGAGCCACCCTCCTGATACCGGAAAGAATCCACAACTTTCCATAAAGCGGTCCAGCACGACTTCATTAACGCCAGCATGATCTGCTGCCGTTAGCCAAAATTCTTTCACGCCCGGTAACTGGCGCACCACCTCCTGAATCAGGTGCAGGCCAACGCCGCGGCGGCGCGTTGCTTCTCTGACCATCAGATCATCGACTTCCGCGTATTCGCCATCAATTTCCACCATCACCGCTGCCAGCAAGCGGCCATTGAAGCGTGACGCGAACAGGCGCTGGTGCAGATCAAGGCTCTGTTCCAGCAGGTCGAGATTCTGGTGGGGCCAAATCTTGGCGAGATCAGTTCTATCCTGGTCGCTGAATAACGAGAGACATTCGACGGCGAGCTTCATTTCGATAACCCTCTCAATGCGTTTGCATAAAGCATAGCTGTAGCCTAAAGCATAATGTAGTAGCGATGTAAATAAACAGTTGTGTAAGTTTTTCTGTACGGTTAATAGGGAAAATGTTTTCCTCGCCGATAATTTTTCGAGTATTGAGTTGCCCATTGCCGCATAAAGCAGCATAACTGACTATGTATAAAATAAATAGTGGCTTATAAGGCTGGTATTTTATGCTGTTTACACCGCTTGTTTCTGATTGCGGGAGTTGATTTGCAGCATAAAATTCTTGTTTAATGACATGAAAAATAAAGCCTTATTAGCGAAGTATAGCTAATAAAAAGCCTAACCTGTTCTTACTTATAAGAAAAAGATTGAGTACGGCGGGTTGATACAGGTTTGCAGGCGAACTCCATAACGACAGATAGGGTGAATCGAATGAAAGTAGCTAAAGGTAAAGTCGTACTGTTAGGGTGTATGGCAGCAGCGTTCGCACACATGGCCAATGCAGAAGACATCAAGGTTGCCGTTGTCGGTGCCATGTCCGGCCCGGTTGCCCAGTACGGCGACATGGAGTTTATCGGCGCACGTCAGGCGATTGCTGACATCAACGCCAAAGGTGGCGTGAAGGGTAACAAACTGGTTGCCGTGGAATATGACGATGCCTGTGACCCGAAACAGGCTGTTGCCGTTGCCAACAAAGTGATTAACGATGGCATTCGTTACGTGATTGGTCACCTGTGCTCCTCTTCTACCCAGCCGGCCTCTGATATCTATGAAGACGAAGGCGTGCTAATGATTACGCCAGCGGCGACTGCACCGGATCTGACTACCCGTGGTTACAAGCTGGTGCTGCGCACCACCGGTCTGGATTCCGATCAGGGCCCGACCGCCGCTAACTACATCGTGAATACCATCAAACCGCAGCGTATCGCTGTGGTACACGACAAACAGCAGTACGGTGAAGGTCTGGCGCGCTCTGTTCAGGACAGCCTGAAAAAAGCGGGTGCCAACGTAGTGCTGTTTGAAGGTGTAACCGCTGGGGACAAAGATTTCTCCACGTTGGTGGCGTGTTTGAAGAAAGAGAACGTGGATTTCGTCTACTTTGGGGGCTACTACCCGGAAATGGGTCAGATTCTGCGTCAGGCACGCCAGGCTGGGTTGACCACCAAATTCATGGGACCGGAAGGGGTAGGCAACTCCTCACTGCCCAACATCGCGGGCGCGGCGTCTGAAGGCATGCTGGTAACCCTGCCGAAATGTTATGACCAGGTTCCTGCTAACCAGCCGATCGTGGATTCGCTGAAAGCGAAAAAACTGGATCCGACCGGGCCGTTCGTCTGGACCACCTACGCCGCGTTGCAGTCTCTGACTACCGCGATGGAGCGCAGCGGTACAGAACCGGAAGCTATCGCAAAAGACCTGAAGGCCAACACCGTGGAGACCGTAATGGGTCCGTTGAGCTGGGATACAAAAGGTGACCTGAAAGGGTTTGAGTTTGGTGTATTCGAGTGGCATGCAGATGGCACTTCTAGCGCAAAATAATCGCTGCCGCCCACTCAGTTCCTGAACACCGATGCCCCCACCGCCTTCAGGCCGTGGGGGCAAAATCTTAAGGTGTAAAGGTTAATTCTAAGGTAAAGGTATGTCCGAGCAGTTCCTCTATTTCCTTCAGCAAATGTTCAACGGCGTGACGTTGGGCAGCACTTATGCGCTGATTGCCATTGGCTACACCATGGTTTACGGCATTATCGGCATGATTAACTTCGCCCACGGCGAAGTCTACATGATCGGTAGCTATGTCTCTTTTATCGTTATCGCTGCACTGATGATGATGGGTATCGACGTCAGCTGGGTGCTGATCGGTGCCGGATTTATCGCGGCCATTGTGATCGCCAGTGCTTACGGCTGGAGCATCGAACGGATGGCCTATAAGCCGGTGCGTAACTCCAAGCGCCTGATTGCGCTGATTTCTGCCATCGGGATGTCCATCTTTCTGCAAAACTACGTCAGCCTGACGCAAGGTTCGCGCGATGTAGCGCTGCCGACGCTGGTGCATGGTCAACTGGTTGTCGGGGAAAGCAACGGCTTTGCCGCCACCATTACTACCATGCAGGTGACCATCTGGGTTGTCACCTTCATCACTATGCTGGCACTAACCACCTTTTATTCGCTATTCCCGCATGGGGCGCGCCTGCCGTGCCTGCGCGGAAGATCTGAAAATGGCTAGCCTACTGGGCATCAGCACTGACCGCGTGATCTCGCTGACCTTTGTGATCGGCGCGGCGATGGCGGCGGTCGCTGGCGTGTTGCTGGGCCAGTTCTATGGCGTGATCAACCCCTACATCGGCTTTATGGCGGGCATGAAAGCCTTTACCGCCGCGGTGTTAGGTGGGATCGGCAGCATTCCGGGCGCCATGATTGGTGGCCTGGTGCTGGGGGTGGCGGAAGCCCTGACCAGTGCCTACCTGAGTACGGAGTACAAAGACGTGGTTTCTTTCGCGTTGTTGATTGTGGTGCTGCTGGTGATGCCAACCGGTATTCTGGGCCGCCCGGAGGTTGAGAAAGTATGAAACAGCTCAACCTGTTAAATGCGGTGATATCGGCGTTCACGCTGCTGGTGCTGGCGGCGTTCCTGATGGGAATGCAACTGGGGCTGGATGGCACCACGTTGGTGGTGCGCGGGGCAGATGCCGTGCGCTGGAACCTGATCGGCGTTGGCTGTGTGGTGGTGGTGTTCTTCCAACTGCTGCGCCCCTTCTTCCAAAGCGGAATGCGGAAACTGTCGGGCGGCGGCTCCTCACTGGTACTTCCGAGCTTTGACGGTAGCACGCCGCGTCAAAAAGTGCTGGCGGCGGCGCTGATTATTGCTGCGGTGGTCTGGCCGTTTTTGGTGTCGCGCGGTTCGGTGGATATCGCCACGCTGACGCTGATCTACGTCATGCTGGGCCTGAACGTTGTCGTGGGGCTGTCCGGTTTGCTGGTGCTGGGCTACGGTGGCTTCTACGCCATTGGCGCTTATACCTACGCGTTGCTGAACCACACTACTACGGGCTGGGCTTCTGGCAGAGCCTGCCGCTGGCGGGTATCGCGGCTGGGTTGTCCGGTGTTGCGCCTGCGCGGTGACTATCTGGCGATTGTGGCGCTCGGTTTCGGTGAAATCGTGCGTATCCTGCTGCTCAACAACACCGAATTTACCGGTGGCCCGAACGGCATCAGCCAGATTCCTAAACCTACCTTCTTTGGGCTGGAGTTCAGCCGCCGCGTCAGCGAAGGCGGTTGGGGCACTTTCCACGACATGTTTGGCCTGAAGTATGACCCCAGCGATCGCATCATTTTCCTTTATCTGGTGGCGCTGCTGCTGGTTATCGCAACCCTGTTTGTCATCAACCGGTTACTGCGCATGCCGCTGGGGCGTGCCTGGGAAGCTCTGCGTGACGATGAGATTGCCTGTCGTTCGTTAGGATTAAGCACAACCCGTATCAAGCTGACGGCGTTTACCATCAGTGCGGCGTTTGCCGGTTTCGCTGGCACGCTGTTTGCCGCGCGTCAGGGGTTTGTCAGTCCGGAATCCTTTACCTTTGCTGAATCAGCGTTCGTGCTCGCCATTGTGGTGTTAGGCGGTATGGGCTCTCAGTTCGCGGTGATCCTCGCGGCCATTCTGCTGGTGGTATCGCGTGAATTGATGCGCGATCTGAACGAGTACAGCATGCTGCTGCTGGGTGCTCTGATGGTGCTGATGATGATTTGGCGTCCGCAAGGGCTGTTGCCGATGATGAAGTGTCCAGAGATGAAGCTGAAGGTTGAGAAGAAGGAAGAACAGGCATGAGTACGCAACCATTATTATCGGTTCGTGGCCTGACCATGCGCTTTGGAGGTTTGCTGGCGGTCAACAATGTGGAACTGGACCTGAATCAGGGCGAAATCGTCTCTCTGATCGGGCCAAACGGTGCGGGTAAAACCACGGTATTTAACTGCCTGACCGGTTTTTATCGTCCGACCGGTGGCACCATCATGCTGCGCGATCGCCATTTGGAAGGGTTGCCGGGACAGCAGATTGCCCGCATGGGTGTGGTGCGTACCTTCCAGCATGTGCGTCTGTTCCGCGAAATGACGGTGATTGAAAACCTGCTGGTGGCGCAACATCAACACCTGAAAAGCGGCGTGTTTGCCGGCCTGCTGAAAACGCCAGGTTTCCGTCGTGCGGAAGCCCAAGCGCAAGAGCTGGGCGCCATGTGGCTGGAGCGCGTTGGTCTGCTTGATTTGGCTAATCGTCAGGCGGGTAATCTGGCGTATGGTCAGCAGCGTCGTCTGGAGATTGCGCGTTGCATGATGACGCGCCCGGAAGTGTTGATGCTGGATGAACCCGCTGCCGGGCTGAACCCGAAAGAGACCAAAGAGCTGGATCACCTGATTGCTGAGCTGCGCGATCGTCACCAGGTATCGGTGTTGCTGATTGAGCACGATATGAAGCTGGTGATGGGCATTTCCGACCGCATTTACGTGGTAAATCAGGGAACGCCCCTGGCGCAGGGAACACCGGTTGAAATTCGTAATAACCCGGACGTGATCCGCGCGTATCTCGGGGGAAGGATAAGCACTATGTTGTCATTTAATCAGGTTTCAGCGCATTACGGAAAAATACAGGCGCTGCATGACGTGAGTCTGCACATCGAACAGGGTGAAATCGTGACGCTGATTGGGGCCAACGGCGCGGGGAAAACCACGCTGCTCGGCACCCTGTGCGGCGATCCGCGTGCGACGGCGGGCTCCATCATTTATGATGGAAAAGACATCACTCAGTGGCAAACGGCGCAGATTATGCGTGAAGCCATCGCCATCGCCATTGTGCCGGAAGGTCGCCGCGTGTTTTCACGCATGACGGTGGAAGAGAATCTGGCGATGGGTGGCTTCTTTGCCGACAAAGAGCAGTATCAGTCGCGCATTGCACGGGTATACGATCTGTTCCCGCGTCTGTATGAGCGCCGCGCGCAGCGTTCCGGCACCATGTCCGGCGGTGAGCAGCAGATGCTGGCCATCGGACGCGCCTTGATGAGCCAACCGCGTTTGCTGCTGCTGGATGAGCCCTCTCTGGGGTTAGCACCGATTATTATTTTGCAGATTTTTGATACTATCGCTCAACTGCGCGAAGAAGGGATGACCATCTTCCTGGTCGAGCAGAATGCGAATCAGGCGCTGAAATTGGCGGATCGTGGTTATGTGCTGGAGAATGGTCGGGTAGTATTGGAAGATACGGGTGCCGCCTTGCTGGCAAATGAAGCTGTGCGTTCTGCCTATCTCGGTGGATAACCCTGTCTGAACGACCATTATTGCACGACAATCGTCGTGTCTGGGTGGGCCAGCGTTGTCTGGCCCATCGTGTTATCTGATGAATCAAGAGAATGAAAATGGCAACGGAAGGATTACTGTCTCAGCGTATGGCGAGACTGAAAAGCTCGGCGATTCGGGAATTATTGAAACATAGCAAGATGGATCATGTGATTTCTCTGGCTGGGGGAATTCCTTCAGATGCCTTGTTCGATTTTGAGGGATTAAACCAGGCGACCCAGCGTGCGATTACCGAGCAGCCGAAAAACGCGTTTCAGTATGGTTTGACGGAAGGCAGCGATACGCTGCGTGTGCGTATTGCTGAACTGTGCGCGCTGCGCGGTGTGAAAACTCACGCTGACGACATGGTGGTCACGGCTGGCTCGCAGCAGGCGTTGGATCTGGTGATGCGCTCGTTGATTGACTCGAATGATGTGGTAGTGGTGGAACGCCCGACCTATCTGGCGGCACTGCAAACGTTGGAACTGGCGGAAGCGCGCGTGATGTCGGTCGCGTCCGACAAAGACGGCATGGTGGTGGACGAGCTGGAAACCCTGCTGCACACCCAGCGCATCAAAGCGGTGTATCTGGTGCCGAACTTTGGTAATCCGAGCGGCGTGGTGCTGAATGAAGCGCGTCGTCGCCAGTTGATTACGCTTGCCGATCGCTATGGCTTTGTGATCATTGAAGATGACCCCTACGGAGAACTGCGTTTCACCGACGAGCGCAACCCAACGCTGTTCCAGCTTGGGCAAGAGATGCTGGGCCACAACGATGCGGTGATCTACACCTCCACTTTCTCAAAAATTCTGGCACCGGGCCTGCGCCTCGGCTGGGCCATCCTGCCGCAGTGGTTGCTGCATAAAGTGGCGATCATCAAGCAGGCGGCGGATTTGCATGCCAGCTCGCTGTCGCAAACCATCGCGGAATACTATCTGGCGTCGGGGCGTTTACCGACCCAAATCGACAAGATTCGCGAAGCCTACAAGCACAAGGGTGAACTGCTGGGATCGCTGATTGAGCAAGAGCTGGGCGATGTGATCGCCTTCAACAAACCCAAAGGCGGTATGTTCCTGTGGGCGCGCTTCCGCGAGCCGTTCAACACCACGCAGTGGCTGGAAAAAACGCTGGAACAGGGCGTAGTGTTCGTGCCGGGTGAGTTCTTCTTTCCGGAACGCCCTGATTACGCCACGCTGCGTTTCTCGTTTGCTACCGCAACGGATGAGCAGATGCACGAGGCGGTTGCTCGCCTGAAACGCGCGCTCTAAGTTGAGTGGTGTACCAAAACCGCTGCCTGTGGGCAGCGGTTGCTTCCTACGTTAAACCGCGCGTCAGCACAGTTGCCGAATCAGATGCGGCAGCTCCTGACTGACGATCTCCAGCAGGGTATCGCGCGCTGCGTCTGGCGCATTTCCTACCCACGCCACCGGCAGCGGCAAGGCAGTAAACGCCCCCTCGCCATGATCGATAGCCACAAAACGCACGTGCGGGGTTGCCATGCGCGCCGCCCAGCGCGGCATGATGGCTCCGCCCACTTCGCTTGCCACCATGCTGAGAA
>NZ_JBPETA010000150.1:0-7480 GCF_051710365.1 Symbiopectobacterium sp.
ATGTTTTAGGGACAATAAAAGCGTTACATCAGTACAGCAATTGGTATCAAATAATTTTCATTTGTGTGATTTTTGAGCGTATCAAATATTTTGCCTTTCGGTATCAAATGATTTGCCGCGCTATAGGTGATATTGCCGTGAGTGAGACAGGACTCACCAACCTGCTGGATGAGCAAACGGGTGCCAACAAAGAGACCACCATTTTCTTCCAGGCAGATAAAACCGTCGATTACGAAACCATGATGCGTGTTATGGATACCTTGCGCAAGGCGGGCTATCTGAAGGTCGGCTTGGTGGGTATGGAGTCAGCCGGTAAATAATTGCCTGGACCGTCCCGCGTTTCTGGCGGGACGGCCTCTCATACTGTGCGTTCAGGTAAAACGCGTATATTGCCCCTTTGCCTACGGCGTCCCCGTATAACCCCATCAACGTCAAACTTTCTCCCCAACACATCGTGTAAAGTGTGCCGTCAGCAACGCGCATCCGTCATTCGCGATTTCACATGGGCTTTTTACCCTGAAGACATGGCCTGCGCTTTCGGCATCGGTGACGCTGCCTGTTTGCATTACAGCACGGCGTAATGATTACAACAGGTTGATTTTTCACCGCCATGACGCATTATGAGAGGTTGCGAGTAACTTATCGAACTACGATAAGGTTTTACCGTGCAATCACGCATAGCACAGGGTATATAGCGGTGGAATCGGTAATGCGTAATATTCTGATTTTTGTTTTAACGCGCGCGGGTGTGTCATGCGTGTCATAGCACCAGGAGAGGCCTGATGAGCAAAGGAAAGGAGCTGTCTATTATTTCCCGCTATATGAAAAAGCTGCATGTGTTGACGCTATGCGTAGGGGGAAATTCGGAATTATGGTGTGCGAGCTGCTTCTATACTTATGACGAAAATGAGGTCGCTTTCTACATCATGACAGAAACCTCGACGCGTCATGGTGAAATGATGCTGCACTACCCGGCGGTTGCCGGGACGATTGCCGGGCAACCTAAAACCGTCATGCTGATCAAAGGCGTGCAGTTCAGCGGTCAGGCATTACTGCTACAGGGGGAAGAGGCCGTGTCGGCCCGCGAGCGCTACACACAGCGTTTTCCTATCGCCCGGGGGGCGACCTCACCCGTTTGGCGCTTGCGGATCGATACCCTGAAGATGACGGACAATACGCTGGGTTTTGGCACCAAACGGCATTGGCACCGCGACGAGGAAAACGACGGATAACTGAATGCATCTGGCAACAGGAGGAGCCATGAGTCGAGTATTGCTGCTAGGCGCGACAGGATTGATTGGGCAGGAATTGCTGAAGCTGCTGCAAGCCAATAGCCGGGTAGAGGTTATCTATGCGCCCACGCGCAGGCCTCTGCCCGCTCAGGATAAACTGGTCAATCCTTGTCATGAGGATGTGCGCGTTGCGCTGGCGCAATTGCATGAGCCGGTCGATATTGTGTTTTGCTGCCTGGGGACCACGCGCAAGCTGGCGGGCAGTAAGCAGGCGTTTCGCTTTGTGGATTATACGCTGGTGGTCGACAGTGCCGCGCGGGCCAAGGCGCTGGGCGCTACACACCTGCTCACAGTGAGCGCGATGAGTGCCAGTGCTACGTCTCCGTTTTTCTATTCACGCATCAAAGGTGAGATGGAAGCGGCGTTGCGTCAGCAAGGCTGGCGACATTTGACACTGGTACGCCCTTCACTGCTGTTGGGCGAACGGACAACGCGACGGCCGCTGGAGCACTTTTCCGCACCGCTGCTCAAGTGGCTGCCTGCTAAATGGCGAGCGATTGAAGGAAAAGCCGTGGCCCGTGCACTGATGAATCACGCCTTTTCACCCGAACCAAAAGCCAGTGTGACGGTGCTCGAGGCCGAGGAACTGCGCGCCTGGGGCAGCCCGCCGCTTGCGCCGGAGTTGCACGGTTAAGTCTGCGACTGTCATCGCAAACGATGGACAACCTGATTGCTGCTGCCGCGCCAGATTAACGCAGAATCTTTGAGATCCTGTACAAATTTACCGTCTACCAGTACGTTGATAAGTGCCACAACCTGTTGTTGTGCGGGCGTAAGCTCAGCGAGCAGGTAGCCTGTCCACATCCAGATGTCTTTTCCGGGGCATTCGGCATGAATGCGCTCCACCAAACGCAGCACATCCGGTACGTTTTGTGGATGGAGCGGATCGCCACCGGAGAGCGTCAAGCCCTGGCGCGAAATCTGCGTATCCTGCAAATCGGCAATGATCTGGTCTTCCAGCGCCTGAGTAAAAGGCTGGCCGGAATTGAGCCGCCAGGTGCTTTTATTGTAGCAACCTGGGCATTGATGTACGCAACCGGAAACAAACAGCGTACAGCGCGTGCCGGGCCCGTTGACCACTTCAACCGGGTAGTACTGGTGATAATTCATGGTATGGCATTGTTTACTGTATAATATTTTGATAAATAAAGATTTTATGAGTAGAGATATCCGGCGTCCGTTGACACCGGTAAGCGTGCAAAGCTGGTCACATCCTTGCGACCATCAGGCACGACGCGGGCTGCTTAGCCCAGTTGACCATTGCCGAGGTGCTTGATCCGGCGTTTGACCTCCTCCTGTTTCCCGGCGTTAAACGGACGTGCATCCGGGCTGCCCAGATAGCCACATACCCGACGCGTTACAGATACGCGTGCGGAGTCGTGATTGCCACATTTCGGGCAGGTGAAGCCTTTGCTGGTGCACTCAAATTCACCGGTGAAGCCACACTCATAACACTCATCGATCGGCGTATTGGTGCCGTAATAGGGCACACGGCTATAGCTGTAATCCCAGACGTCTTCCAGCGCTTTGAGGTTATGTTGCAGGTTCGGATACTCGCCGTAGCAAATGAAGCCTCCGTTTGCCAGCGGTGGGTAGGGCAGTTCAAAGTCGATTTTCTGGTAAGGATTCACCTTCTTCTCCACGTCCAGGTGAAAGCTGTTGGTGTAGTAACCTTTATCGGTCACGCCTGGTACCACGCCGAATTCAGCGGTGTCGATACGGCAGAAACGGTCACACAGGTTTTCACTCGGCGTACTGTAAAGGCTGAAACCGTAGCCGGTTTCTTCTTTCCACTGATCGGTCGCGGCTTTCAGGCGTGCGACGATGGCGACCGCCTTTTCACGCAGTTGCTCATTGTCGAACACGTGTGTCTGGTTGCCAAACAGCGCGTTAATGGTCTCATGAACCCCAATATAGCTCCAATGAGATCGATGCCCGACCGTTTTTGAAGATCTCAGCGACGTTGTCGTCTGCTTTCAGGCGTACACCGCAGGCACCTTCCATATACAGGATCGGAGCGACACGGGCTTTGACGTTTTCCAAACGCGCGATGCGCGTCATCAACGCTTTTTTCGCCAGTTGCAGACGATTATCCAGCAGGTTCCAGAAACGCTCTTCGTTGTGTTCCGCTTCCAGCGCGATGCGCGGCAGGTTGAGGCTGATTACCCCGAGGTTGTTGCGACCATCGTGGATCTGCTTGCCCTCTTCCTCATACACGCCAAGGAAGCTGTGGCAGCCCATGGGCGTCTTAAACGAGCCGGTAACCTTAACAACCTGATCGTAATTGAGGATATCCGGGTACATCCGCTTGCTGGAGCAATCCAGTGCCAGTTGCTTGATGTCATAGTTCGGATCGGCAGCCTTGTGATTGACACCGTCGCGGATAGCGAACACCAGTTTGGGGAACACCGCAGTTTTACGGTTTTTGCCCAGACCGGCAATACGGTTGCGCAGGATGGATTGCTGGATCAGACGCGATTCCCAACTGGTGCCGAGGTCGAAACCAAAGGTGACGAACGGCGTCTGACCATTGGCAGTGTGCAGCGTATTTACTTCATATTCCAGCGACTGGAAGGCGTCGTAGCACTCTAGGTACGAGACAGCGCATAGGCGTCCGCATCGGGAATGTGCCACTCATCAGCGGTTTCCCGGTGCTTTTTATGGCTAGCGGTGACGAACGGTGCCAGAATTTCATCGATACGGTTAATGGTGGTGCCGCCGTAGATGTGGCTTGCCACCTGCGCGATGATTTGGGCCGTCACTGCCGTCGCGGTTGAGATGGATTTTGGCGGCTCAATCTCTGCGTTACCCATCTTGAACCCTTTGGTCAACATGCCTTCAAGGTCGATAAGCATACAGTTGAACATCGGGAAGAACGGGGAGTAGTCCAGATCGTGGTAGTGAATTTCACCGCGTTCATGGGCAATCACCACGTCGCGCGGCAGGATATGTTGCTTGGCATAGTGCTTGGCAACGATACCGGCCAGCAGGTCGCGCTGGGTAGGGATCACTTTACTGTCTTTGTTGGCGTTCTCGTTGAGCAGAGCCATGTTGCTCTGTTCAACCAGACCGCGAATTTCCTGATTCAAACGGCAGCGTTGTTCGCGGGCGACATCACGATCGTGACGGTACTCAATGTAGGTACGCGCAAGCTGCTTATACTGGCCAGACATCAGCAGGTTTTCAACGGCGTTCTGGATATCACGGATATCCACACGTGCTTTCCCTTGCATTTGTTGAGCGACCACACAGGCCACGGTTGCACAGTAATCTGTATCATCAACTCCTGCTGCGTGCGCAGCACGTTCGACCGCCTGCTTGATGAGCATTTCATCAAAAGGCACCTAGCAACCGTCCCGTTTAATCACTACTGGTTTCAACGTTCGTTCCTCAGAGTTGTCCACAAGCGGAATCCGCAGCGGACAAGGGCTGCGGGGGGTTGTGGATGATATTGTGGATAAGTACTACATGTAGTGTCTGTATTTATGATAGACACTATATGTAGTTTTGGGTGAAAAGAAATTCGCGATTTATTGACCTGGAACAAAGAATTTCGAGCAGCGTAGAAAGGGTGTGCAATGGCGTTGAGCGAAATAAAAATAATATATTGATTTGATTAGTAGTTTTTTATCTCTGCGCCATAAGGCAAATTACGAACAAAAAAGCATAATAAACGTAGGGAAATAACAATAAGCAGGGCAATTATATCGCTGGGTGAAACGCGTTCATTCTCACAGAGATCCCCGGCTTTCGCCGAGGATGACGGAGAGTAAAGTGACTTTGTCAGCAATCTCAAGGGGCGACGGTTTCGCCCCGTGCTGCATCAATCGATGCTTAGCGGCGTACCGCGATGGCTTCGATTTCGATCTTCACATCTTTTGGCAGACGCGCCACTTCCACACAGGAGCGCGCCGGAAACGGTGCCTGATGCTGAGTAAAGAAGGCTTCGTAAGTAGCGTTAACGGTGGCAAAGTCTTGCAGGTCTTTCACAAATACCGTGGTTTTCACGATGTCGGCGACTTTCAGGCCCGCCGCTTCCACAATGGCCTGCACGTTTTCAAGAGACTGACGCGTTTGTGCGACGATGTCCTCGGCAATCAGGCCGCTTTTCGGGTTTACCGGGATCTGACCGGAAGTGATGATCATGCTGCCCAGATCGACACCTTGTACATAAGGGCCGATAGCGGCTGGGGCGTGTTCCGTGCTGATGCTACGTGACATGGCTTCTCCTGGATTTCGACGTGGCTATTTTCGAAGGGACAATTCCCGCCGGGCCTGCGCCGGGCGGGATACAACTTACCATTATTCAGAAAAGCGCGGCGCAGGCAATGGCATTGATGACCCTGCACACGTCGCACAGCGGCTTAGCGGTCAGCCAGCACGGCCTGACGTTCAAACTCTTTCTCGCAGTATTTGCACTTGAGGTGCGCATCGCCATCGCGTTGCTTGACGCTGAACGACGAGGTGACTGGCTCACTGCGGCTGATACAGTTGCTGTTCGGGCAGGTTAGCACGCCATCAATACGTTCCGGCAGGCTGGGAACCAGCTTGCGTACCACCGCGTAGTCATCAATCTGGTTAACAGTGGCCTGCGGGGCGTAAATCGCCAACTGGTTAGCCTGCTGCTCTGTCAGGAAGATGTTCTCTATCTTGATCAGATCCTTGAGCCCCAGATGATTGGAAGGCAGGTTCAGTCCGATGGTGATGCGCTGGTCGGTGGCTGTCAGCTTGAACAGCGTCAGCAGCTTGAAGCCAACCTGCGCTGGGATATGGTCGATAACGGTGCCGCGTTTGATGGCTTCAACCTGTAATTTGTTATCCTGAGTCATGATGCTTTCCCCTCTCACAGAACCAGTTCGCGATTTAATACCAGCGCCAGCAGCGCCTGACGTGCAAAGATGCCGTTGCCTGCCTGTTGGAAGTAATAGGCGTAAGGCGTGCTGTCGACGTCCGTCGTTATCTCATCCACGCGCGGCAGCGGATGCAGCACTTTCAGGTTGTCGCGGGCAGCATTCAGATCGACCGCGCGCAGCACAAACTGCGATTTGATATTGATGTACTCGGACGGGTCCAGTCGCTCTTTCTGTACGCGAGTCATGTACAGAATATCCAGCTCCGACACCACCTCTTCAATGCTGGTGTGCAGGCTATAGGTGATGTTCTTCTCTTCCAGCATCGCCAGAATGTAATCCGGCATCGCCAGTGCGTCGGGGGCGATAAAGTAGAAGCGATTACCGTCGAATTTCGCCAGTGCCTGCGTCAGGGAGTGCACGGTACGGCCATATTTCAGGTCACCAACCATGGCGATATTGATATTATTCAAACGTCCCTGGGTTTCCTGAACGGTGAACAGGTCGAGCAGGGTTTGCGTCGGGTGCTGGTTAGCACCGTCTCCGGCGTTGAGCACCGGAATGCCGCCGGAGAACTCGGTGGCAAGATGCGCGGCGCCTTCCTGCGGGTGGCGCATCACGATGGCATCCACATAGTGGCCGATCACTGAAATGGTATCTGCCAGCGTCTCGCCCTTCTTGCCGAGCGACGTGTTGTTACTGTCAGCAAAACCGACCACGGAAGCGCCCAGACGGTGCATCGCGGTTTCAAAAGAGAGCCGGGTGCGCGTCGAGGCCTCAAAGAAACAGCTGGCGATCACTTTATGTTTTAACAACTCCGGCTGCGGCTTGGCCTTCAGGCTGGCGGCCACCTGCAACGCCAGCTCCAAATCTTCACGGGTGAGGTCGTTAATCGAGATGATGTGTTTTTGATAAAGCGGATTGACCATGTTTGCTTTTCTCCCAACGGTTAGCCCTGAAACATTTTTCTCTCGCTCGGCCAGTCGGCAGGCGAGGTTCGCCCGGTATGACAGGCAAAAAAAAGCCCCTTCAACGAGGGGCTTTTTTTAAACGATCGGTGATTGCCGGAAAAGAGGCGGCGCGCTGACGAAAAAAGGGGTCAGCAGCGTGATAAATACAGCATGTGGTGATGCAAGCGCACATGGTTCCTCCTGGCAAATTGTGGCGCATTATACGCGCGCGATTTGCTATTTCAAGCGCTAATTTATGCGCAATAAGGCTTTGTTGAATAAATAGAAAGTTTGGGTAATCATCGGATCAGATCACCATAGTTGTTTCAAAATCAGGTCTCCATGGCAAAACAAAATTTTAAAATCACTAACTGGCCCTCCTATAACA
>NZ_JBPETA010000151.1:0-7349 GCF_051710365.1 Symbiopectobacterium sp.
GAAGCAATGTCTCAATCCTAGCCCATTGATCATCTCGAAGTGCATAGCGACGTGTCATCTCTTACTTTTTAGGCCAAAGTAGACAATCATACACGCTTATCCAAGCATTTGATGACAGGCCCTAGTGATTTTAAAATTTTGTTTTGCCATGGAGACCTGATTTTGAAACAACTATGGTGATCTGTTCCGATGATTACCCAAACTTTCTATTTATTCAACAAAGCCCCTGTTTGGTTAAACCACTCGATACGTTGCGCGAACACTTCAGTGCTATCGCTTCCGGACAACTCGGCAAACCGATTCATGATTTTGGTCGTAACTGCGTGGGGCGTTTGTTGCCTCTATTACGGGATATGCAAACCAGTCTGGCGACGACAGTCAGTACGATTCGCTCCAGCACGGCTGCCATCTACCTTGGCGCCTCCGAGATCGCTTCCGGTAATAACGACCTCTCATCGCGTACTGAACATCAGGCTTCTGCACTGGAAGAGACAGCGGCCAGCATGGAGCAGTTGACGGCAACCGTTAAACAGAACGCAGAAAACGCCAATCACGCGAGCCAATTGGCATTACAAGCGTCCAATACGGCGCGAAAAGGGGGCGGATCGTCGATAACGTGGTGAAAACCATGGCGGAGATTTCGGGAAGCTCAAAACGTATTGCCGAGATCACTACGGTAATCAACGGTATTGCGTTCCAGACTAACATTCTGGCACTTAACGCCGCTGTTGAAGCAGCGCGGGCCGGTGAGCAAGGGCGTGGTTTTGCGGTGGTTGCCGGTGAAGTGCGCAGGCGGCAAAAGAGATAGAGGGATTGATCGCCGAATCCGCACACTGTGTGGGTACTGGCTCGCAGTTGGTTGAAGATGCGGGTGTTACCATGAGTGACATTGTGCGTGCCGTGACCAATGTGACGGACATCATGGGGGAAATTGCCTTGGCTTCCGGTGAGCAAAGCAAGGGTATTGCACAGGTTGGACGAGCTGTGGCAGAAATGGATAGTGTGACGCAGCAGAATGCGGCACTCGTGGAGCAGGCGTCTGCGGCAGCACTGTCGTTGGAAGAGCAGGCTGCGGTGCTTAACCGGACTGTGGCGGTGTTCCAACTGTCTGAATCCGTCGTGCCCGTGGCCGCCCCTGCTGCTGCGCCGGTTGCCGCCTTGGCGCGTGCTGGCAGTGGCACAGCAACAAAAAAGGCGTTGCCACCGGGAAACGATAACTGGGAACAATTTTAACCGAGCGGTCTACCCATCAATGTTGTTACCAGGGAGGGAAACAGGGCGTCATGGATGACGCCGGAAATCAAGGTATCAGGATGAAAGGTCTTTGCACGCCAGTTGCGCTAGCAACATGCGTTCAATGAGTTCACTACGGCTGATGTTCTGCATTTCAGCCAGGCTATTGAGTGCTTCCACGGCTTCCTCATTAATTTTCAATTCGATGCGGCGCAAGCCCCGCACCTTGTCACGACGCAATTGATTGCGCTTGTTAATGCGAAGCTGTTCGTCGCGTGAAAGCGGGTTGGTTTTGGGAAGACCAGGCCGACGTTCATCCGCGAACAGATCCAACGTGGTACGGTCCGTTTGTTCTTTTGCCATAGGTAGTGCTGCTGCAAGGAAGTCTGACCAAAATGCACGTCTCGGTTAAGCGTGACATTTTGATGATGTGGTTACTGTGCATAAGGCTGATTCAGTCGTCCCTCTACTGCGGGCGCCATCATACCCCAGCGAGGCTGGCGGCGACAATGGGTAACTGCCGCCGATCGCTACGGATTATGCGGGTGGCTCTTCAAGGAAACGGTGAATAGCGCGTAGAACCGCATCGGGTTTTTCTGCATGAACCCAGTGGCCGCAGCCTGCTATCACATGTGCTTTGGCATTGGGAAACTGCTGCAAAAGCGTTTCCCGATAGCGGTCGTCCAGATAAGGCGATGCCGCACCGCGAATGAAAAGGATGGGTTTGCGCCAGGCGGGTACGGTTTCCCAGCCGACGATGTGCTCATACTGCTCCCACAGCACCGGGACATTAAAGCACCACTCTCCCTGCTGAAAGGATTTCAGTAGAAATTGCACCACGCCTTCTTCCTTAAGGTGATGACGCATGATGGCAGCGGCTTCGGTGCGCGTGGTGACACCAGCCGCGGTAACCGCACGCAGTGCTGCAAAAACGTCATCGTGGCGACGCAGTTGGTAATCCACCGGCGCAATATCAATGGCGACGATCTTCTCAATACGGTCAGGGATCTGTGCACTTAACGCCATGGCGGTTTTTCCTCCCATGGAGTGCCCGATGATAATGGCGTTATCGATGGTTAATGCATCCAGTAATGCTTTCACATCGCCAGCCATGGCCGGGTAGTTCATTTCCGGCGTGCGCGGTGATAATCCGTGGTTGCGTAAGTCGACCTGAATGACATCGTGCTGCTTTTGCAGATCTCGCGCCAGAATGCCCAGGTTATCCAGATTACCAAACAGACCGTGAATCAATACGATAGGCAATGCATGCGTGGGCTGTTGCGCATTTTGCAAGCGATAATTCAATTTCATGGTGAAGTTCATTCAGAGACACAGGCGCTTAGGGTATCATGACTGCTGCCGATGATGTTGCCCTGTGGAAAATGAAGACTATGCTTTTTGCAGGTTACAGGTAATGGGGCGAGGGAGCAGATGGGGGATCGTCTGACTTTCGATATTGTTTGTGTAATGCCGCTGTTCGGTGGTATTGATTCGCCTATTATACTTCTTGCCGATTAATTAGAGTAAAAACAGTACTGGATAAAGATGAAAACTATTGAGGTCGACGAAGAGCTGTATCGTTATATTGCCAGCCACACGCAGCACATTGGTGAAAGCGCCTCGGATATTCTGCGTCGCATGTTGAATTTCCGGGCAGGACAGGTTGTCGCCGCTTCTGAAACGGCCACAACGAAAGCGCAGGCACCAGCGAGCGTAGCCACAAAACCGCGTGATGGTGTAAGGGCGGTGCGTGAACTGTTGTTGTCCGATGAATACGCCGCGCAAAGTAAATCCATCAATCGCTTTATGCTGGTGCTCTCCACCTTATATTGCCTCGAACCGAGCGCTTTTTCTGCGGCAACCGAGCAGCTTCATGGCCGCACGCGCGTTTATTTTGCCGGCGACGAACACACACTGCTTCAGCATGGAGTCCATACCAAACCCAAGCATATTCAGGGCACGCCTTACTGGGTCATCACCAATACCAATACGGATCGCAAACGCAGCATGGTTGAACAAATCATGCAATCGATGCAGTTCCCCACGGAGCTTGTCGAAAAAGTGTGCGGTACTATTTAGCAAATAGCGTCTTAACGAATAGCGTCAGGGAGAACGCCGATGGCTAATCACCCCAGAGCCGGACAACCCACCCGGCAAAGTGATTTGATTAATGTAGCGCAATTAACGTCACAGTATTATGTATTACGCCCCGATGTGGATAACGCCGCACATGCAGTGAAGTTCGGGACATCTGGTCACCGCGGCAGCGCGGCGCGCCACAGTTTTAATGAGGCGCATATTCTGGCTATCGCTCAGGCGATTGCTGAAGAACGCAAAAAGCAAGGGATCACCGGCCCCTGTTTTGTGGGTAAAGACACCCACGCGCTGTCGGAACCGGCTTTTATCTCAGTGCTGGAAGTGTTGGCAGCGAACGGCGTTGAAGTGGTGGTGCAGCAGGACAATGGCTTTACGCCGACGCCCGCTATCTCCAATGCCATTCTGGTGCATAATCGCAAAGGTAATGCGCAGGCCGATGGGATTGTGATTACTCCCTCTCACAATCCACCGGAAGATGGCGGTATTAAATATAATCCGCCCAATGGCGGGCCTGCTGATACCAATGTCACCAGCGTTATCGAAAAACGTGCCAACGCCCTGCTAGCCGATGGGTTAAAAGCAGTAAAACGCCTGACGCTGGATAAAGCCTGGCAGAGTGGTCATGTGCATGAGCAAGATCTGGTGCAACCTTATGTCGAGGGATTGCGTGAGGTCGTGGATATCCCCGCCATTCAGAAGGCAGGGCTGATACTGGGTGTCGATCCGTTGGGCGGTTCAGGCATTGCCTACTGGCAGCGCATCGCAGAGCACTACCAGTTGAATTTACGCTTGGTCAACGATGCGGTCGATCAGACGTTCCGCTTTATGACCTTGGATCATGACGGTGTTATCCGCATGGACTGCTCCTCAGAGTCAGCGATGGCGGGATTACTGGCGCTGCGTGATAAATTTGATCTGGCCTTTGCCAACGATCCTGATTATGACCGCCACGGCATTGTGACGCCTGCTGGTCTGATGAACCCGAATCATTATCTGGCGGTTGCTATCGACTACCTGTTCCGTCATCGTCCGCAGTGGGGACAATCTGTCGCTGTCGGCAAGACGCTGGTTTCCAGCGCCATGATTGACCGTGTGGTGGCCTGCCTCGGGCGTAAACTGGTGGAAGTGCCGGTCGGGTTCAAATGGTTTGTTGATGGTTTATTCGATGGCAGCTTTGGTTTTGGCGGTGAAGAGAGTGCGGGCGCATCTTTCCTGCGCTTCGATGGCACGCCATGGTCAACGGATAAAGATGGCATCATCATGTGTTTGCTGGCGGCTGAGATTACTGCAGTAACCGGTAAAAATCCGCAGCAACACTATGATGCGCTGGCGGCCCGTTTTGGGGCGCCGAGTTACAACCGTATTCAAGCCTCTGCGACTCACGCGCAAAAAACGGCACTGTCGCGGTTATCACCTGAACAGGTTGCCGCCAGTACGTTGGCCGGCGATCCGATCACGGCACGTTTGACGGCCGCACCGGGTAACGGTGCTTCTATTGGCGGATTGAAAGTGATGACGGATAACGGCTGGTTTGCGGCGCGTCCGTCGGGCACGGAAGAAGCCTACAAGATTTACTGCGAAAGTTTTCTGGGCGCGGAGCATCGTGCGCGCATTGAGAAAGAAGCGGTAGATATCGTTAGCGCCGTGCTGGCAAATGCCAAATAAGCATTCCTTTAGGGGGCGCTGACAAACAGCACTACACCCACCGTCATTCCCGGCTTTTGCCGAGGATGACAGGGGGTAAAGTGACTTTGCCATCAGACTGAGGACGCCCTGTGCGTCCTTTGTCTTTTCTGCTTGAAATAGCAGGAAAGGTTTTCGGCGGCAATACTGTGTAACCACTCGTGGAGATCTGCATGGTTTTTCAGCATCAGCTTCTGCATCGCGTGATTACGGTACGCGCTGATGGCTTTAATGGATATTCCTGATATTTTACTGATTTTACTGTTATTTAGTCCCTGTTTGTAGCCCCATAATACCTCCCGCTCGCGTGGACTGAGGCACTGCATGATATTATATCTCTGTACGTGGGATGGAATCCCAGACGATGAAGGGCTGGCAATGAAGGTATTTAACAACGCGGACAGCGTTTCTGGTGGATCGCCTAGCGCCAGCTGTCCGTCTTCATAACCACAGCAGAGCGTGTTCTTCTGCTTTACCAGCAAGAAAAGTAAGGTAGCATGCCGTTTGCGGCGAAATTGACGCCACCAGCGCGGTGCGTGCTGAGTCGCTGTGGTGAAAATAATATCCGCTTGTTCAAGTTGCTCAGTGGTATGTTGAATATTGACCTCAAGTTTTTGGGTATGGAACCATTGATGGATGAGGTGTCCAAGGCCGACAGTAAAATAGCGATCAAAATGAAGGAGTACAACAGTTCTTTCCATCGTCTAGTACCTATTTAACCGGTTGTTCCCGAAAAAATGTCTGCATGGGCAAATGCACCTGGATTCTATGTAGAGTGAATACATTCATCGATGGTGAGTTAATAAATGATTGATGTAAAAACTTCCTTGTGTTTATTTTATTATCTGGTTTTATGAGAATTTATGTTTGCGGATTAATCTCCCTCTTGGTCTACAGCGCTTTGTATTTATATTTAATAGCATGGTTTTCTCTAATGTCCATTTTTTTTGTTTAGTCGTTGTGTAACTGTTATCCTTTGAAATCACACTCATTGTAACCGTGCGATATCCGTAGCAAAATATATGAATAGTAATCATTTTCTTAAAATGAAAACGGTTGTGAGATTTATATCTTTTTTGTTCTATGATGTGTCTTTTCTTTTTCTGAAGAGATAAAAGTGAAAGGTATTCATTGAGGTTTTCAATGGTAATCGTTTGCTCAGTCAGTTGATGATCAGTTTTTATCGAGTATCGCTACTAATGGAGGGGGTGTTTTTTTATTGGTTTGCCTTTCGTTTATCGTTTATTGGATATTATCATTATGCATATTTGTAACCATTAACGGTGAAACCGACGCTCTCAGTATTGAGAAGGCTTTTCGCTGCGTATGCTCTTGGTACACGGTGCAGCGTTCGTGTACCAAGCATACTGGTTGAGGCCCGTCCCCCTAACGTAAGGTCAATTGCAGGCAAAAGTAACATCAACTGGTATATGACAGCGTTAGTCTGTTATACCGCAGAGTACTTTTTTAATTCTTATCTCATGGGACAGCGATATGGACAGAAAAAATGTTTTTATTCAGTATAAATCATGTGCAGCTCGTTCATTGAAAAAAATCAATATTAAAAGAAAGAGTGATTCTGTTTATTTAATGATGACGCATGTTTATAAAGAAAAGATAAATTGTTTGAGAAATAAATATGATCTTTATTTTTATTTCACCGGCAGGGATAAACAGCATTCTCAATTTATATTTTATTCAATATGTCGCTTACATGAAAAAAGAAGGAGCCTCGGTTGTCATACGATGAGATTTTCTTAATCTAAACCTGCTGCTAACGGTCTGTTGTTCCTTCTTTTTACAAGCCCTCGGCATAAACCGAGGGAAACCCTCAACCTAATGCAACCAGTAGTGCACCAACGGATATCATGGCTACGCCAACGCCGCCTAACAGCGATATTTTCTCTCCAAGTAGCACGGCTGCCAAAATAACAGCAAACACAACGCTAAGTTTATCAATGGGAGCAACCTGAGCCACATTACCACTTTTCAATGCCAAAAAATAGAATAACCAGGAAAGCGCTCCTGCAACCCCGCTTAACAGAATAAATGTCAGTGCTTTTTTGTTGGCAAGCACTTCACCGATCATGGTTGTTTTGGCTTTGTTGAATAAATCAGAACTTGTAACGACTGTGCCCCATCGGGTCGATTGTTACGTGATGCGAATACTGTTCGGCATTCCTAATAGCGTGATCCGGTTAAGCGCTTTGAGGCTTTGTTGAATAATAGGTAATCATGCTGTTTTTCTATGCCAGTTTTGGTAGAAAATGCTTGTCATCTTAGGTGTACAGTTTTCTCATGAGGCCTAACTGCATGATTTTGCGTTGCGAGGATCC
>NZ_JBPETA010000152.1:0-7306 GCF_051710365.1 Symbiopectobacterium sp.
GGTAGAAAATGCTTGTCATCTTAGGTGTACAGTTTTCTCATGGGGCCTAACTGCATGATTTTGCGTTGCGAGGATCCGTCGTTTCACTTGGCTGCCAGCATAAAATCTATTTATTCAACAAAGCCCCGATGATTACCCAAACTTTCTATTTATTCAACAAAGCCATTCATAGGATAAAATAAACGAGTGAAAAAACAAGTTCGGTCAATGTAAATACTTTGATTTCACTTTAAAGATGATTTTTAACGAATCTACCTTTTGTGAAAGGATATCGTAAATATATGCGTCATTTTTTTGATTTTGATAGTGGTTTGGTGCTGAAAAGGTATTTCGTTTTTGATTTGTTAATATGAGGGGTTGAGTAACAAACCTCGACGCTCGGCTATGAGGTCGAGCGCTTTCACCCATCAATTAAACCAATCGTCCGCCGATTCCAACCACTAAGATCTGCGTGCCGTGCACGTGTCGTACGGTGACGTAATGTGCCATGTTATGGCGTAAAAATTCGGTGTGAATGCCAAGATGGCTATCCTATCCAATCAGCCCACCATTGCATCATTTCTTTGCGCTTGTCGAGATGCTACGCTTAAAGAACTAAATAGCTGTTCAGAATAGTAGATCACTTGATAACTATAGGTGATTATTTTGCTGCTCATCACTACCACTCCTGAGCCTTGATATAAAAGGCTTCTGGGACGGGAAGCTGACTATCCCTTGTGCCACAAGGCTTGTGAAGGGTGTAGCGGTATTAGGAACAGCTATTTAGCGTGTGTTAAGCAGCTGAAGGCGACTATAGCGAATGGGATTTCCTTCGTCAAATGTGGGGCGTGCGGCGGCCAAATTTGGGTGATTCTGGCGTAGTCGGCAGGTCGAAATGGACGGTAACTTATTGATAAAAAAGTCGTGTATTGTCGTGCTTTGTTGCCTATTTTTTGAGCGATAAATTCAGTCAATATATTGATATTTATGGTTTTTATTTGTTTTAACTCTACTGCTATAACAGCAGACGCGATGCCTTTTAATGGATGAGTGTATTATGCCAGTACGTTGCCTGGAGTGAACCATTCGCGACGCGAATTGAGCAGATCCTGCACCGACATCGGTTTTTTGCCCGCAGGTTGCAGTTGCAGCAGGTTCAGTACGCCTTGCGCGGTGGCGACCTGTATACCTTGCTTGTCTGCACTGATGATCGTGCCGGGTTGTGCGCTGTGGTCAGCATCTAATGCGCTGGCTTTCCACACTTTAACCGGCTGCTCGTCAATGGTGATATAGCTGACAGGCCAAGGATTGAACGCACGAATACAACGTTCCAATTGCTCGGCACTGAGTGACCAGTCAAGCTTAGCCTCTTCTTTGCTCAGTTTTTCGGCGTAAGTCGCCAGACTGTCATCTTGTTTTTCTGCGACAGCCGTTCCCTGCGCCAGTGATGCCAGCGTCGTCAGTAACCCTTGCGGGCCCAGCTCTGCCAGGCGATCGTACAGCGAGGCGCTGGTGTCTTGCGGCGTTATCGGGCATGACAGCTTATGCAGCATGGCACCGGTATCCAACCCTGCATCCATTTGCATGATGGTTACACCGGTTTCGGTGTCTCCGGCCCACAACGAGCGTTGAATGGGGGCCGCACCGCGCCAGCGCGGTAGCAGTGAGCCGTGCACGTTGATACAGCCCAGGCGCGGCATATCTAACACTGCCTGCGGCAGGAGCAAGCCATAGGCCACTACCACCATAATATCGGCCTGTAAATCAGCGACCAATTGCTGGCTTTCTGCCGGACGCAGCGATTTGGGTTGCAACACCGGGACGCCATGCTGCTCGGCCAGCACTTTGACCGGGCTGGGTGTGAGCTTCTTGCCTCGGCCTGCCGGTCGATCGGGCTGGGTAAACATACCAACCACCTGATGTGGTGAAGCAAGCAGCGCGTCGAGGTGACGCGCTGCGAAGTCAGGAACACCAGCGAAAATAATGCGTAAGGGGGATGATGCGGGCACGATTTTTCCTGAAAATAGAGAGCCTGAAATAGTGAGCGAGTGCTATGGACGACTGTTCAGTCGTGCCAGTTTCTCCAGCTTCTGACGAATTCTCTGGCGTTTTAACGGCGAGAGATAGTCAATAAACAGCTTGCCAACCAGATGGTCCATTTCGTGTTGGATACAGATTGCCAACAGGCCATCAGCTTCCAGCTCAAAGGGGTTACCTTCCCGATCCAGCGCTTTGACCTTCACGCGCTCAGCGCGCGGCACCAGCGCACGGGTTTCAGGAATGGACAGACAACCCTCTTCAATACCGGTATCGCCGTCTTTTTCCAGCAGCTCTGGGTTGATCAACACCAAACGCTGATCGCGTTCTTCGGAAACGTCAATCACGATAATGCTCTGATGCACGTCCACCTGACTCGCAGCAAGGCCGATGCCTTCTTCTTCGTACATGGTGTCGAACATATCATCGACGATGCGCTGAATTTCTGCATTAACCTCTGCGACAGGTTTCGCGATAGTGCGAAGCCGCTCGTCTGGAAAATGTAATACCTGCAAAACTGACATAGTTGATTTCGATCTTTATCCGGTTGATGAAAGCGTATCTGGATCTATTCTAGACATTTACGGTTCTGATTGACAGCATTTGCCCTGTAAAGCGCAATGGCACAAGGATGAACGCATGCAGGACGTGGAGCTGTGGCTGCGGTTAATGAACGTGCGACGCCTCAATGCGGTGAAAACGGTGCAATTGGTGGAGCAATTGCGTCCGCTGGCAAAGGTAACTGCCGAGGCACTATCTGCGCTGGCCTTGTCCGAAGAGCAGGTCGCGCAATTTCTCTCGCAAGATGAAAAGGAGTGTGAAACGGTATTATTATGCTGGCTGGAGGAACCGACTCACCATCTGCTTACGTACGCAGACTCGCGTTACCCCCCATTATTGCGGCAGATCCCCGCTTCGCCCCGGGCACTGTTTGTGCGTGGTAACCCTCAGCTTCTCTGTGCCCCTCAACTGGCTATGGTCGGCAGCCGCTACCCTTCTGCGTATGGCGCGCAGTGGGGGACACTATTTTGCGCAGGAACTGGCGTTGAATGGTTTTGTTATTACCAGCGGTTTGGCATTAGGCATCGATAGCGTGGCGCACCAGGCGGCGCTGGATGCAGGAGGGAAAAGCGTGGCGGGCTGGGTAATGGATTGCAGCAGACGTATCCCCGCCGCCATTGCGCGCTGGCAGAGCGGTTGGTGGAGCAAGGTGGTGCGCTTGTCTCCGAATTTCCCCTGAATGAACCCCCGAGGGCAATCAATTTTCCCCGCCGTAATCGCATCATCAGTGGGATGAGCCTCGGCGTGCTGATTGTCGAGGCTTCCCTGCGCAGCGGTTCTTTAGTCACAGCGCGCTGTGCGTTGGAGCAGAATCGCGATCTCTTCGCGCTACCGGGCGCGCTGGATAACCCAATGACACAAGGCACGCACTGGCTCATCCAGCAGGGGGCTTATCTGGTTACCAGCCCTAAAGACATCATTGAACAGTTGGGCAGTGGGTTATCGTGGCTGCCCCTTGGCGAAAATGAAACTATTTCTGCTCTGGACGCCGATGTGGAATTGCCATTTGCCGACGTGTTGGCTAACGTAGGAGATGAGGTTACACCTGTTGATGTTGTCGCTGAACGTGCGGGCCAAACTGTGCCAGAGGTAGTAGGTAAGTTGCTGGATCTGGAGTTAGCAGGATGGATAGAAGCAGTACCCGGCGGCTATGTCCGATTGAGGAGGGCTGGCCATGTTCGACGTACTCATGTACTTGTTTGAAACTTACATCCACAACGAAACGGAACTACGCGTTTATCAGGATGCGTTAACTGATGACCTCACGCGGGCGGGGTTCGATCGTGCTGATATCTATAGCGCATTGAACTGGCTGGAGTGCCTGGCGGATTTGCAGGAAGGCAAAGAAGTGCCTTTTGCCTTGGCAAGCGATCCCCATGCACTGCGCATTTATACGCAGGAAGAGGAGCAGCGCTTCGACACCGAGTGCCGGGGCTTTTTGCTGTTCCTGGAGCAAATCAACGTGTTGAATCTTGAAACGCGTGAGATGGTGATCGATCGCGTGATGGCGCTGGATACCTTATCGTTCGATTTGGACGATCTTAACTGGGTGATCCTCATGGTGTTGTTCAATCTCCCCGGATGTGAAAACGCCTACCAGCAAATGGAAGATCTGCTGTTTGAAGCAGATGAGGAGTATTTGCATTAAACCGACAAGTCAGAATAAACCATGGTAATCCCTGCGCTTATAGCGGATAAAAAGGCGGAGTGCTGCCCTGAGTGCGGCGCGCCGCTGGTGATTCGCTCCAGCCGCCGCGGCCATTTTTTGGGCTGCTCGCGCTACCCGGAGTGCGAATTTGTCCGTCCGCTGAAAGCCAATGCGGATGGTCATATTGTGAAGGAACTCGCTGGGCAACTCTGCCCGCACTGTCAGGGGACGCTGGTGTTGCGGCAGGGGCGTTATGGCATGTTTATTGGCTGTAGCAACTACCCGGCGTGTGACCATACTGAGGTCATCGACCGTCCTGATGAAACCGCATTAACCTGTCCACAATGTGGCAAAAAAACTGCTGCAACGTAAATCGCGCTTTGGCAAAGTGTTCCACGCCTGTGAGCGTTACCCAGAGTGCCAATTTGCGCTCAATCATAAACCGGTGGCGGGGACGTGCCCAACCTGCCACTATTCGCTATTGTTCGAAAAGAAAACGGCGCAGGGCGTCAAACGTTTTTGCGCCAGTAAAGCCTGTGGAAAGCCGGTAACGGCAGAAGTTGATACCAATGAGTAATGTAGTAAATGAACAACCGGTTTCTGTCATTCAGGAACTGATAAAGCAGAATGTCATCGCCTATCCTACCGAAGCGGTTTTCGGCTTGGGGTGCGATCCTGACAGCGAAGCCGCAGGGATGCAACTGCTGGCCTTGAAACAAAGGCCTGTCGAAAAGGGGCTTATCCTGATCGCGGCTGATTATCAACAGCTCACCCCCTATATTGATGACAGCCAGCTCAGCGCTGAGCAAAAGGCGGTGATGTTTGCCTCCTGGCCGGGACCGGTAACGTGGGTGATGCCCGCCAGGCCGAGTACGCCACGTTGGTTGACTGGGCGATTCTCATCGTTGGCGGTGCGCGTCAGCGCGCATCCTCTTGTGCGTGAACTCTGCCTGGCGTTTGGCAAGCCAATCGTGTCAACCAGCGCTAATCTGACCGGACTGCCGCCGTGCCGCACGGCACAAGAGGTTTTGCAACAGTTTGGTGAGGCTTTTCCTGTTCTGCACGGAGAAACATCCGGGCGGCAGAATCCGTCTGAAATTCGGGATGTCTTGACGGGCAACCTGATACGACAAGGTTAAAAAGTGGAGATAACGGTGTATGAAGTAACGTCATTCGCGGTTTTTGGTCATCCTATTGCGCACAGCAAGTCGCCGCAGATCCATGCGCTGTTTTCTGAGCAAACCGGGATCCCCTTGACGTATGAACGCCTGTTGGCACCGCTGGACAGCTTTGAACAAACGCTGCGTGATTTTTTTCAGGCAGGGGCGTTAGGGGCGAATATCACCATGCCTTTCAAGGAACGCGCCTATCAGGAAGTCGATGAACTGAGCCAGCGCGCCTCGTTAGCGGGAGCGGTCAATACCGTGAAGCGTCTCGAAGACGGTCGGCTGTTGGGGGATAATACCGACGGTATCGGACTGCTAAGTGATTTGCAGCGTCTTGCGCTGGTGACGCCGCAGGATCGGGTGCTGTTGATCGGTGCGGGCGGTGCCAGCCGTGGCGTTATTCAGCCGCTATTGAGCCATGGGTGTTCGCTGGTGGTGACCAATCGGACGTTTGCCAAGGCAGAAGCGCTCGCGACACTGTTTCAGCCGGTGGTGCCGATTGACGCGTTGCCACTGGATGGACTGGAAGGCGAAAACTTCGATCTGATCATCAACGCCACCTCGTCAGGGATCGCTGGCGATATTCCCGAGCTGCCTGCTTCGTTGATCACGGCCTCTACGCGCTGTTATGACATGTTTTATCAGACCAGCCTGACACCGTTTTTGCTGTGGTGCCAGCAGCAGGGGGCATCACAGTTGGCGGATGGTTTTGGTATGTTGATCAATCAGGCGGCACACGCGTTCTTCCTCTGGCACGGCGTGATGCCAGATACCACTCCGGTGATCGAACAGATGAAAAAAGCACTTAACGCATGAATCAGGCGATCCAGTTCCCCGATCGCGAAGCGTGGAGCGAAGAGGATCGTATGATCTACTTCCCTGTATTGATCGGTGGTTTTCAGCGTGAATGCCGTATCAGTGCCGCGCAACTTCAGACGCGTTTTGGGGGAACTGATGCGGATAGCTGGCTGGCGTTGTTCAGAGAGCACCGCTGGGATATCGAAGACCTTTTCGAAGCTCGGGTGCTCAATGAACAGGATGACAGTGAGGGGTATTACTCGCTGTCCTGAGCCAGATAGTCGTTCTTCCAGGTGGCGTAGTTGTTGGCGGAGTAACGTAAACCCTCGATCTCTTCTGCTGTCAGTGGACGGATTTGTTTCACTGGGCTGCCAAGATAGAGATAACCACTCTGCAAGCGCTTACCGGCCGGTACCAGACTGCCCGCTCCAATCATCACGTCATCTTCTACGATAACGCCATCAAGCAGGATCGATCCCATACCGACCAATACGCGGTTGCCGATGGTGCAGCCGTGTAGCATGGCTTTGTGGCCTACGGTGACCTCTTCACCAATGATCAACGGATTACCCTGCGGATTGCTCGCTGAGCGGTGAGTTACGTGCAATACGCTGCCATCCTGGATATTAGTGCGTGCGCCGATGTGGATTTCATGTACGTCGCCACGGATCGTGACTAATGGCCAGATGCTGACATCATCGCCAAGCGTCGTGTTGCCGATCACAACGCTGGACGGATCGATCATCACGTTTTTCCCGACAGTGGGGAGCGCATCCTTATAAGAACGCAATGCGTGGGAGCCCATATTTACCTCTCAATACATTCGAAAAGAGTAACTTACCCTAATTGTGGTCCTGCTGCTGCCAGAAGCAGCAAAAGTAGGTTGAAAATAGCGCGGGTTGCGCAGGATCTCAACGAAGGGGGTAAAAAACGCGCGAACAGGAAAAAAGATGAAAAAAGGGGTTGTGTAAATTATTGGGATCCCTATAATGCGCCTCCGTTGACACGACACGAAGCGATTCAAGGCGAGGTCAGCAAGAGAAAAACGATTCACTTTCAAATGAAAATAATCGTTGACTCTTAAAGAGGAAAGCGTAGTATACGCCACCTCGCGACA
>NZ_JBPETA010000153.1:0-7249 GCF_051710365.1 Symbiopectobacterium sp.
CCAATGGCAACATTACTTGATGGTAAACGGGTCTGGGCAGAAAAAAATCTGAACCAGATTTAATCTGACAGACACCTGTATAAATAACCGGTAACTGTCAGATCAGGTCTGAGCTAGTACATTTTATTTAACCATACAGCGCTTGTCATTAGATCTACACGCAAAGCTGTACCCTCATAGTGTTCTGTGCGGGAGTGAAGGACGCCGCTGATTATGCATCAAGATGATACATGCAGCTAACTGAAGTTAAGCAGTCGCCTGACAAAACGGCAAACAGGCGTGTCATTTCTGTTGCGCGTCCTCCAGATGTTGCTCAAGCAAAAGTCGAAAGCCGTTCAATGTCATGTTTTGTAGACTAATGTCGCCTTCGGCAAGGGGGGTTGAGCGAGCGATTTATCCTGTGGTTAAATCGAGGGTTATTTAGGCACGCCATACGGGAAAGACAATCATGCCGCCGATGATGACAAGCCAACAGGAACCCGCCACCGCCTTGCTGTTGATTAATGAAAAATCAAGGAAGGGCGACTGCGCACGCAAAGAGGTGCTGGCTCAACTGACGGCGCAGGGACTGCGGGTGATCGTTCCCAACGCAGACCTGACGATGACCTACAGCGAATTGATCGAGCATTATGCCGATCGCGTCGATAGCGTCATCGTCGGTGGCGGCGACGGCAGCCTGAACGCGGCAGCTCCGGGCCTGGTGGCGACAGGGTTGCCGCTGGGAGTGCTACCGCTGGGAACGGCCAATGATTTTGCTTGCACGCTGGGTATCCCCTTCGATCTGAAAAACGCCATTTCGGTTATCGTTGCTGGTCACCGTCGAGCTGTAGATTTAGGAAAGGTGAACGGTCACCTGTTCTTTAACGTGTCCAGTATCGGTTTTTCTGCTGCTTTGGCGCGTGAACTGACCGCCGAATCCAAAAAACGCTGGGGAACGCTCGGCTATGCGCTGGCTGCCTGTAAGCTGTTGCGCCAAAGTCGGCCATTTCGTGCGGAAATTGTTCATGAAGGCACGGCCGAACGTGTCAGAACGGTACAAATCTCAGTGGGTAACGGGCGCTTTTATGGCGGCGGTATGACGGTAGAAGAGCGCGCCGCGCCGGATGACGGGCTGCTTGATGTTTATAGCCTTGAAGTGACCCATTGGTGGCAGATGATTGCGCTGATCCCATTTCTACGCCGTGGTACTCAAGGGCGTTGGCGTCAGGTGCGGGCTTTTTCCACGACGGAGTTGATACTTAACACTCGGCGACCGCACGATATCAACGCGGACGGTGAGCTGATTGGCCGCACTCCGGCACATTTTACCATTGAACAGAAAGCCATTGAGGTGTTTGCGCCGCGCTGATTCAGAGGCGTAAATACGCCCCTGAACGTCAGTGCGGTTTATTCCTTATTTGAAAACGCGAAAACGAGTTTCGTCATTAATATAGGTTTTCTCACCGGCCGGTTGCTCAATGGAGCAGAACGGTAACTGCGCCCGCAGTTTCCACTGCGCGGGTAAATTCCATGCTTTTTTCACATCATCATCAATCAGCGGGTTGTAGTGCTGTAGTGATGCACCGACGTTTTCTTGTGCCAAGGCGGTCCAGACGGCGAACTGCGCGATACCGGTGCCGTGTTCAGACCAGATAGGGAAGTTGTCAGCATAAAGTGCGAACTGCTTTTGCAAAGTCTCGATCACGTCAGTATCTTCAAAGAACAGCACGGTCCCGGCGCCCGCAGCAAACGAGGCCAGTTTTTTTTCGGTGGGCTCAAAAGCATCCGCAGGCACGATTTTTTGGAGCTGATGTTTGACGATATCCCACAATTTCTTATGCTGCGCGCCGAACAGGATCACGACGCGAGAGCTTTGCGAGTTGAACGATGACGGGCTCTGCTTAACCGCTGTAGTGACGATTTCGGTGATTTTCTCTTCAGAAATCGGCAGGTGTGAACCGATGGCATAGATGGAACGGCGAACCTTGATAGCCTGCAAAAATGCGTTGCTCATGCGTTATTCCCCTCTAATCATTCCTCATCAGGATGTTATTTCGCAACCTTGACGCAAAATACCTATACCCTAAATAATTCGAGTTGCAGGAAGGCGGCAAATGAAGGAACCCCGAATCACTTACTTAAGTAAGTGATTCGGGTGAGTGAGCGCAGCCAACGCATCTGCAACTTGAAGTATGACGGGTATATAATACTGTGGCACCCTTAAGTGACTGCTTCAAGTCTGATAGCTAAATACCATAGAAGAATAGCGGCTAAGCAAAAACGTGCCCAGAATATGGGACGGTAACCTGAGCTACCGTAGCCAGATCAGTGTCCGCACACCTCACAGTGTGGACTTTTGGGTAGCGTAATCGTGCGAAACTGTGTGGTCATGGCATCATACAACACCAACCGACCGACCGCAGGTTCGCCAAAATGCGCCAGCAGTTTGATCGCCTCCATCGCCTGCAAAGCACCGATGATACCGACCAGGGGGGACATCACCCCGGCTTCGGCGCAGGTGAGTGCGTTTTCACCAAACAGTCGGCTCAGG
Source organism: Symbiopectobacterium sp. (assembly GCF_051710365.1). Lineage (NCBI taxonomy): Bacteria > Pseudomonadati > Pseudomonadota > Gammaproteobacteria > Enterobacterales > Enterobacteriaceae > Symbiopectobacterium > Symbiopectobacterium sp. Next base: position 2,531 of record NZ_JBPETA010000153.1, read on the forward strand.
CAGCGGTAGCAGGGCTCTTGTTCACCGTAGGTAAACACGCTGATCTGGCCCTCCATGCGAATGGCAGCACCAGAAACCAGCGGCGTTTTGCTGTGAAAACAAAAGCGATTAAGGCGATCGCGTATCGCCACGTTGTCGGTGCAATCCAGTACCACCTGATGGCGCGTTACCAGCGCTTGCAAGGCTTCATCCGCCAGATCGTCGTTAATGCACTCCAGCACAATATGGGGATTAATCGCGGCCAGTTCCGTAGCGGCAGAGGTGACCTTTGCCATGTTGATACGTGCATCACGGTGCAAAATCTGGCGTTGCAGGTTGGAGAGCGCAACGGTGTCAAAATCCAGCAGCGTCAAATGCCCTGTGCCCGCCGCTGCCAGATACTGTGCTGCGGCACAACCCAAGCCGCCCAACCCCACCACCAGTACGCTGGCCGCTTTCAGCGCCTCCTGCCCGTCAAAATCGAAGCCTTTCAGCATGATTTGGCGGTTGTAACGCAGCATGTCGCTGTGGCTTAGCGCATCCTCACTCTCTGGTGCTTCGGGAGCGGTTGTTGACATTATCACTCTCCCAGCAGTGCATTGAAGGGTTCGATTTCAACCCACTCTCCGGCGGCTACCGCACCGCGCTCGGCTTCCAATACGATAAAGCAGTTGCCAAGGCTGAATGAGCTGAAGATGTGCGAGCCCTGATGGCCCGTGGCCCTGACTTCCAACTCACCGTGATCATTTCGGCTAACGATACCGCGTTGAAAATCGAGGCGGCCAGGGGTTTTCTTCAACGCCGAGGCCGCTTTCACTCGCTGGCACGGCGGGAAGTGCCACTGGCTGTGGCCGGAAAGCTGAGCGATGAGCGGTTGCACCAATTGATAGAAGGTGACGGCAGCAGAGACCGGATTACCGGGCAGGCCGCAGAACCAGGCCTGACGCAGTTTGCCGAAGGCGAACGGCTTGCCGGGCTTGATCGCCAACTTCCAAAAATGGATGTTACCAATATCGTCCAGAATCTGTTTGGTGTAATCGGCTTCTCCCACCGAAACGCCGCCGCTGCTGATGACCAAATCGGCCTCACTGTCGGCGCGTTGAAACGCGTCGCGCAGGGCTACCGGATCGTCGCGGATGATGCCGAGATCGAGAATATCGCAGCCCAGTTTTTCCAGCATCAGGCGTACCGCAAAACGGTTGGTGTCGTAAATTTGCCCTGCCTGTAATGGCTGACCGATACGCTGTAATTCATCGCCGGTAGAAAATACGGCCACGCGCAGGCGGCGTATCACGGTGACATCAGCCACGCCCAGCGATGCCAGCAGCGGCAAACGGGCTGGCCCCAATGCGCAGCCCGCCGGTAGGACGCGCGCGCCGCGCTGAATGTCTTCCCCTGCCAGACGGATATTTTGCCCCACCTTCACCGGGTGCGTGAAACGCACGCCGTTAGCCTCTGCTTCGGCGTATTCCTGCATGATAACCGCCTCTGTCCCCGGCGGAACCGGCGCGCCGGTCATGATGCGGATACAACTTCCTGCGGGCCAGTCACCAACGAACGGGTTACCGGCAAAGGCTTTCCCTGCCACGGGCAGCAGTGCATCAGCCTGTGCCAGATCGGCCATGCGCACGGCATAGCCATCCATCGCGGCATTGGCAAATGCGGGCACGTCGAGAGGAGAGGTTATATCGGTGGCGGTAATGCGGCCCGCAGCCTGTTCAAGAGAGACGATTTCGGTCTGCGCCAGCGGTGAAACCAGCGCCAGCATACGTTGCAGCGCTTGCTCAAGCGCGAGTAAACCTGAGGTAAATGCTTCCATGATGACTCCATTCGCCGACGTCTTTGCGTCGGGAGATCGGGCAAAACGCGATACAGTGCACTGGGATTACGCCAGCAAAGTGAACGCTATTATGTCAGAGAACACCCAGCGGGTGAACGTGACAACGTCAAGGTTATGGCAGGAAACTGCATCATCAGGGAGTAGTACCCTTTAAGACTGAACAGGTATAGATGGATTGATTATGTGCTGTAACGCAATGTTATAAGAGACATATTTTATTCATTGCACGGCAGTTTTATGCTAAACCTCCCTCAGTGTGCTAAATAAAACTAAAACCGTTTTTCAAACGGACTGATTCCGCTACACGTTAAACAAGGAGAGAAACCGTTCATGATATCCCATGCGCCCATGCGTGAAGTGGCTGATACTACACTGATTCTGCCGGAACAGCAGATTCTGTCAGTGCGGTCACTCGGCGTGCGTTTTCACGCGCAGCGGGAGCCGGTATCGGTGATCCACGATCTCTCGTTGACGGTTGCTCGCGGTGAGACGTTGGCGATCGTCGGTAAATCCGGCTCTGGAAAATCGGTCACAGCGTTAGCGATCATGCGTTTGATCGAGCAGGCAGGGGGCGATATTCATCACGGTGAGATTCTGTTTCGCCGTCGTAACGGCCATATTCTGGATGTCACAACTGCCAGCCAGCGTGAGATGCGCCGTTTACGTGGTGCGGATATGGCGATGGTATTCCAGGAGCCAATGACTTCGCTCAACCCGGTGTTTCCGGTTGGTGAGCAGATTGCCGAGTCCATCCGTTTGCACCAAGGCATGTCCGCGTGGGACGCGAAGGCAGAAGCGTTGCGCATGCTCGATCTGGTCAGAATTCCAGAAGCGAAAAGCGTGCTGGGTCGTTATCCGCACCAGCTTTCAGGCGGTATGCGCCAGCGTATCATGATCGTCATGGCGCTCTCTTGTAAGCCAACATTGCTGATAGCCGATGAACCGACCACCGCGTTGGACGTCACTATTCAGGCACAAATTTTACAACTGATTCAGCTATTGCAGCGCGAAATGGCGATGGCCGTGATTTTCATCACCCATGATATGGGCGTGGTAGCGGAAGTGGCCGATCGCGTGCTGGTGATGAATAACGGCCACTGTGTCGAAACCGCGGGCGTGGGCGAAATATTTGCCACGCCACAGCATGTGTATACCCGTGCATTGCTGGCGGCCGTACCGACGTTAGGAGAGATGCGCGGGCGTAGTGAACCGGCACCGTTTTCATTGCATCTCACCGACGCCTAGGGGCAGGCGATTGCTCCGCAAGCCGCGGCTAGCGAAGCATCGGCGAGCCTACCCGAACCGTCGACGCCCGTGTTGCAAGTGCGCGATCTGGTCACGCGATTTCCGCTGCGCCGGGGAATACTCAACCGCGTTACCCATCAGGTATATGCGGTGGAACACATCAGTTTCGATCTTTACCCCGGTGAAACGCTGTCGCTGGTCGGGGAGTCCGGCTGCGGAAAATCGACGGCAGCGCGCGCCTTGCTGCAACTGGTGCCGAGCCAGCGCGGCACGATTGCCTTCTCCGGTGAGCGCATTGAAGGTCTGGGCAGCGAGGCGCTGCACCGGATACGCCGCAATATTCAGCTGATTTTTCAGGACCCGTATGCGTCGCTGGATCCCCGCCTGACGGTGGGGTTCTCGATCATGGAGCCGCTGTTGGTCCACAAGGTGATGGATAAGCAGGCTGCTGAAGTGCGGGTGGCGCAACTGCTCAAACGGGTGGGGCTGTTGCCAGAACATGCCGGACGCTATCCACATGAGTTTTCTGGCGGACAGCGGCAACGCATATGCATTGCGCGCGCACTGGCGCTAAACCCCAAAGTGGTGATCGCAGATGAGGCGGTGTCAGCGCTGGATGTCTCTATCCGTGCACAAATCGTCAATCTGATGATGGAATTGCAGCAGGAATACGCTATCGCTTTCCTGTTTATTTCTCACGATATGGCGGTAGTGGAGCGCATCAGTCACCGTGTTGCTGTGATGTATTTGGGACAGATTGTAGAAATCGGCCCGCGTCAGGCGGTGTTTGAGAATCCTCAACATCCTTATACCCGTAAACTGATGGCAGCAGTACCGATCGCCGATCCGGGCCGCCGCCGTCACCGCCATGCGCTGCTGGCGAATGATATACCCAGCCCTGTTCGGGAGCTGGGCGATGAACCAACGATCGCACCGCTGATTGAGGTGGGTGAACGGCACTATGTGGCCCACCATGCGATTGCGGGCGCTTATTGACAGAGGATACAGGGAGATACGACCACAATGACACTTTTTACTCGCGTTAATCTGCTCACTGCCAAACGTGCGGGGGCGCTGGCAGTGGCGGCAGCCTTGATGGCGCCTGCACCTGCCTGGGCGGCGAAAGATGCTGTAATTGCTGTGGCATCCAACTTCACCACGCTCGATCCCTATGATGCCAACGACACCTTGTCGCAAACGGTAGCGAAATCGTTCTATCAGGGGCTGTTTGGTTTCGATAAGGACATGAAGTTGGTCAACGTGCTGGCCGAAAGCTATCAGGTCAGCGACGATAACCTTACCTATACCATCAAACTGCATACCGGTGTGAAATTTCATGACGGCACCGATTTCAATGCACAGGCGGTGAAAGTGAACCTCGATCGCGCCAGCAATCCGGAAAATCGCCTAAAACGTTATAACTTGTTCAAGGTGATTGCCAACACGGAAGTGGTGGATCCGCAGACGGTGAAAATCGTGCTGAAACAGCCGTTCTCGGCCTTTATCAACAACCTGGTACATCCTGTGGCGGGCTTTGTTGAATAAATAGAAAGTTTGGGTAATCATCGGAACAGATCACCATAGTTGTTTCAAAATCAGGTCTCCATGGCAAAACAAAATTTTAAAATCACTAACTGGCCCTCCTATAACAAGGC
>NZ_JBPETA010000154.1:0-6959 GCF_051710365.1 Symbiopectobacterium sp.
CAAGGTTACGGATGGTAACGTGGGGAGTACTCATGCTGATTGGTCTGCAAAAAGCAGTAATAAATTCAGAACTTCAGAATACCGTCAAGTCCCGAAAAAAGAAAAATCAGGTGCGGAATGACGGGTTGATGGCTATTATTCCGGATATTATGCAGAGAAGTTTATCGTGCGTGTATAATTTAATCAGAGTAGTGTAAAGATGAGTTCTGGACTGATATTTTCATTTACCAATCGGCACAAATCATTAGTCAAGTGATTGTTTTAACTAATTATTCACGCTTTCGCGGGAATAACAATAACGCGTTAAATAATACTTTTTCTCATTTATCGAGTCAGTGCGAGTGAGTTATCAATTGATCTGGGAGGCACGCTGAAATAAATCATCCCACATACCATTGACCAATATCTGATCCGGCGGCGAAAGCTCACCGTTTTTAATCGCTTGCTGTACGCTGTCGCAAACGCGTTGATAGAGCGCCTGAACCGAGGTTTCCCCCTGCTCTTCAGCCTCTGCCACTGCCAGCGTCAAATGACCGCGCAGGTAGCCACCGGCAAAAAGTTCATCATCGCTGGCATGCTCTACCATATCATCAATCAGCGCAAGAATACGCGCTTCACATTCTGCGATCATCTAACATCCTCACTATTAACGTTTATCCGCATCAGTTGAGATCGGCGGGATACGGGAACTGCTCCGCCGTCAACGGCGGCGTATTGTAAAACGATTGTAATGCACGAATAAAGCGCAATGGACGCGCCGGAATACCTTGCTCGAGATAGGCCATCACTTGTGCATGTACGGTGCGCTGAAACGCGATGCGATCCGGCTCAATATCCCCTTCCAGATTGTCGCAACTGACATTAAAGGGAAAGCCCGAAGCCACGCAAAACAGCCAGTCAAACGCCTGTGGCTTGATTTCTACCTGCTCGAACTGCCCCTGCGTTGCCGCATCGCGGCCATCCGGGCAGTACCAATAGCCGAAATCCACCAGCTTGCGTCGCGCCTCACCGGCAATGCACCAGTGCGAAATTTCATGAAATGCGCTGGCATAAAACCCATGCGCGAACACAATTCGATGATAGGAAAACTGTTCATCAGCAAGCAGATAGATAGGCTCATCATCCCCTTTCACCAGCCGAGTGTTATAGTCCTGCTCAAAGCACTGTGCGAACAAAGTAATGAGATCGCGGTAATCGTGCGTAGCGCTTACGCTTGGGGTGGTCATGACCAGAGGTGTCCTATCCATTGGGCAATATCGCTGCCGTGGTTATCATAAATCAACTTTACGCTCATACAGGCAGACACAATCACCAGCATCGGGCGGATCAGCTTTTGCCCCTTATTGAGCACCATGCGAGCCCCGAGACGGGCACCCAACACCTGCCCGACCAGCATCACCAGCCCTACGCCCCAGACCACCTGACCGCCCAGAATAAAGAACAGCAACCCACCAAAATTGGAAGTGAAATTGAGCACTTTGGCATGCGCCGTGGCTTTAGGCAGGCTGAAACCGCTGAGTGTAACAAACGCCAGCGCGTAGAAAGAACCAGCACCGGGGCCAAAGAAACCATCATAGAACCCAATACACCCGCCCGCCAAAAAGGCAAACGGAAGGCCCGACAAACGTTTCTGGCGATCTTCATCGCCAATTTTCGGCATTAACAGGAAATAAAGCCCGATACCGATCACCAGAACGGGCAGGATCTGGCGCAAAAAATCCGCGTGAATCTGCTGAATCAACCAGGCACCAAACGTTGAGCCTAAAAAGGTCAACGCGATAGGCAGCTTCTGTTCACTTAACTTCACGGCGCGCTGACGGACAAAATAGAGACTGGCAGAAAAAGAGCCACCGACCGCTTGCAGTTTATTGGTTGCCAGCGCCTGCGCCGGGCTTAACCCCGCCGAGAGCAGAATAGGAATACTGAGTAACCCGCCTCCCCCCGCGATAGAATCGATAAAACCGGCAAGCGCTGCAAAAGCAAACAACACCCCGAGCATTTCGGGGCTGACCAAAAACCATTCCATGACTTAGTTCACCAACAGATGTTTATCGAGTAATGCCTGACACGAGGCCGGTAGCGGAGGTGGCGTTTTCACTGGCGCTTCAGGGCTCGGCTGGCGTGGCGTAAACCAACTGCTCAACTCGGCACCGCACCCATCACCTGCGGGTGGCGCGTCCTGATCCTGACATTCCAGGCTGTCTGCCGGGCAGCGTAACCGCACGTGCATATGCGCCCGGTGCGCAAACCAGGGACGCACTTTACGCAGCCAGTCAAGATCCTGTCCCGCTTCCTGGCACAGCTGTTTCTTGATGGCCGGGTTGACAAAGATGCGGGTGACCTCTTGATCCTGCGCGGCCAGTTTGATCAACGCCGTCACCTGCGGTTGCCACAAGCTTGGGTTAACCTGACGACCGTTGGCGGCAACCAAATCGATAGGCTGCGGTTTCAGAAGTTGCTGTGCTGTCCAACGTTGCAGCGGCATCTGTAACCAAATATCTGCATCCAGACCGGACTGGTGACTGGCATGGCCGCTGCTGAATCGACCGCCAGCTGGCATTCCCATATCGCCCACCAGCACAATACCGCCAGTCTGCTTTTTCACATTGGCGCTCAGTCGCGTGATAAACGCCAGCAAATCCGGATGACCGAAATAGCGGCGTTGATCGACACGCATCACCTGATAATTCACGGATTCCAACGGCAACGGCTGCGCACCGACAATACAACCGTTAGAGAACGCACCAATGGCCTGCGCCGTACCCGGCACCGGATGTGCGATCTCTTGCCATGGGGTTTTTGCCCATACGCCCGCGCTTAACAGCACGGCAATGGCCCCCACCCACCCTTTTTTCATGTTTAGTTTACCAACGAGGAACCTGACTCACGACGTCCGCACACTGGGCGCGCTGACGCAACAGATGATCCATCAATACAATCGCCATCATTGCCTCCGCAATCGGCACAGCACGAATCCCCACGCAGGGATCGTGACGTCCACGGGTGATTATTTCCGTTGCTTCACCCTGGCGGTTGATGGTTTTCCCCGGCACCGTGATGCTCGAGGTGGGTTTCAGCGCCAGATGCGCGACAATCGCCTGTCCGCTGCTGATGCCACCCAGTACGCCGCCCGCATGGTTACTCTGGAACCCTTGCGGCGTAATTTCATCACGGTTTTTGCTGCCGCGTTTGGTGACAACCGCAAATCCATCGCCGATTTCTACGCCTTTTACGGCGTTGATGCTCATCAATGCATGGGCCAGGTCGGCATCCAAACGGTCAAACACCGGCTCACCCAAACCAGCGGGCACCGATTCGGCAACAACGCTGACTTTGGCACCGATGGAGTCCCCCTCTTTTTTCAGGACACGCATCAATTCATCCAGCGCATCGATCTTGTCGGCATCGGGGCAGAAAAACGGGTTTTGCTCAACGATATCCCACTCTTTCAATTCGCAGGTGACATCGCCCATTTGCGCCAGATAGCCACGCACCTGAATACCGTGTGTCATTTGCAGGTATTTTTTGGCAATGGCACCAGCGGCCACGCGCATTGCGGTTTCACGGGCCGAAGAGCGGCCGCCGCCGCGATAGTCACGCACGCCGTATTTTTGTTCGTAGGTATAATCGGCATGACCGGGGCGGAATACATCTTTGATCGCACTGTAATCCTGAGAGCGCTGATCGGTATTTTCGATGATCAGGCCAATGCTGGTGCCCGTGGTGACCCCTTCAAACACCCCGGATAAAATACGCACCTGATCCGGCTCGCGGCGCTGCGTGGTATAACGCGAGGTGCCAGGGCGACGGCGATCCAAATCGCGTTGCAGATCCGCTTCAGTCAGCGGAATGCCCGGCGGTACTCCATCAACGATACATCCCAACGCAATACCGTGGGATTCGCCGAACGTGGTGACGCGGAAGAACTGGCCAATACTGTTGCCTGCCATCACGGCTCCTTTCTGTGTAACATCGCTATTTTGTACTGCATTATGATTTATAGTGCCGGGGCGAGCCCGGCATAACCGGTGTGTTTATTGCCGATACGCCGCAAAATGACTGTGGCAATCCACCAGTTGATCTTTTGTCAGCATAAATACGCCATCACCACCGTGCTCGAACTCCAGCCAGGTAAACGGAATATCCGGATACTGATCCATCAAATGCACCATGCTGTTGCCCACTTCGCAGATCAGCACGCCCTGCTCATTAAGGTAATCTGGCGCACAGGCCAAAATGCGGCGTACCAGATCCAGCCCGTCATTGCCCGCCGCAAGGCCCAGTTCCGGCTCGCGGCGAAACTCCTGTGGCAAATCCGCCATGTCTTCCGCATCCACATACGGGGGATTGGTAACAATCAGGTCATACGCGAGCAGCGGCAGCGCGCGGAACAAGTCGGAACGAATCGGCGTGACCTGCTGTTCTAGGCCGTGTTGCTGGATATTCTGCTCGGCGACGGCCAACGCATCGCTGGAAAGATCGACAGCATCCACTTCTGCGTCGGGGAAGGCGTGCGCACACGCAATCGCGATGCAGCCGCTGCCGGTGCAGAGATCGAGAATATGCTGCGGCTCATCGACGATCAATCCAGCGAACTGCTGTGAAATCAGCTCACCGATTGGTGAACGCGGTACCAATACGCGCTCATCAACAAAAAACTCCAACCCGCAAAACCACGCCTTGTTGGTCAGGTAAGCCACTGGCAGACGTTCATTAACGCGACGAATAACGCGCTCAACCACACGCTGGCGCTCCGATACCGTCAGACGCGAGCCATACATATCCACAGGGAAATCAAGGGGCAAATACAGGGTGGGCAGCACCAGTTGCAGCGCTTCATCCCACGGGTTATCGGTGCCATGTCCATAATAGAGCTCGGCTGCGTTAAAACGGCTTACCGCCCAGCGCAGCATGTCTTGCAAGGTATGCAGGTCTTTGACCGCCTCGTCGACGAAAATTTTATCCAAGTTAGTCCTCCACAGACCCCACCTGTCCGGAAATGCCGCTTAGTTTGCCATGAAGCCAACGACAAATCAGCAGATATCACCCCGCACGCGCAGAAATCCTCTGCTTCGCCTATCAATCGATTCTCCCCTTCTGTTGTTTGGCAATTTCGGGTTTGCTATTAAAAAGGTAGCGCAGGCACTATTACAGGTTACACTGGGGCCAATGTCATTTATGGAAAATGCCGTATGAATTGATGCCCTAACGCCAGGCCGCCCCATCGGGAAGCAGATACGCCGACGTAATAAGGACCGTGAGAGACACAACGGGGTGATCGAATGAGTAAAAAACACGCGTTGAATGATGGCGACGCCCAGCTATTCCGCGCCTCCGTGGCCGGCACCAAAACGCTGCGCCAGGATACCTATGTACACCGTCCCCAACGCCATCAGGTAGAAGGGAAGCTGCCGCCGCGCAAGGCGTTGCAGGAACAAGTGGATGCCAGCTTTTATTTTTCCGACGAATTTCAGCCCCAATTGGACAGCGACGGCCCCACGCGTTACGTGCGCCCCGGCAGCAGCAGCCATTACGAGCTAAAAAAACTGCGGCGCGGCGACTATTCCCCAGATCTGTTTCTCGATCTGCACGGATTAACCCAGTTGCAAGCCAAGCAAGAGCTGGGTGCCCTGCTCGCGGCCTGTCGCCGTGAACACGTTTACTGCGCCTGTGTGATGCACGGCCACGGCAAGCATATTCTCAAACAGCAAACGCCACTCTGGCTGGCACAACATCCGGACGTACTGGCTTTTCATCAGGCACCCAAAGAGTTCGGCGGTGACGCCGCACTGTTGGTGTTGGTGGAACTGGATGCGGCGTACGGTCAGATAAAAGCGGGCACCGAACCGTCGCGCTAATGCACCCGGCTTGCGCGCTGTCGCCTAACATTTGCGACGGCGCAAGCTCAGATACAGGATTTAAGCGCCAACTGTGACGGGCTGATTTGCCAATCGAACACACCAGCCCCCGACTGCGCATCCAGCGTAACGCAGGCCACCGCTGAGGTAGCAAACATCGGCGCACCGGTTTGCGGGCTGAGCTCCACCACCAGATACCCTACCAAGGGCAGGTGCGAGACGATCAATACCGATTCGATTCCCTCACCGGCCAACGCCAGCAGATAATCACTGACAAATGCGGCATCGCCGCCCGGCGTCAGCGCTGGCAGGCAATCTTCTTCATCAGGCAGGGAAAGGATACCACGCAAGGTGGACAGAGTTTGCTGGGCGCGGACATAAGGACTCACCAAAACACGCGTAATAGCCACACTCTGGTCATGTAGCCAGAAAGCCATCTGACGCGACTCTTCAACACCGCGCGCACTGAGCGGGCGAAGCGCATCACTGGCTGCGTCAGGTACTGCATCACCATGACGCATAATCAAAACTTGCATATAACACCGTTATAGTAAAAAACTTCGTTATATTATGCTGTTAACTCATATTCCCCGATAAAGAAACCGCCATGTATACAAGGTCTGGACAGGGGGAACACGTGTCATTTTGTTGCAAATTTAACCGAAGCACGAACCGCTTTTTTACCTTAGATGGGAAGCTGGAGTCAACCGATTTGGGTAGACCGCTGAGGCATGGTCATACCTTACTTCATCACCAGAGCACGCATTGTGGCAAGATTACACATAAGAATCATCAGGTTAAGTGACGACCTTGTCACGATCGCGTATGGCAACAGAACAAAAAAAAGCGAAAAACAACATTTTTGCCACCACGACAGGGTTAAAAATCAGAGTAAAAATCCATTAAAGCCTACCAAGTAAAAATTTAAAACTAACAGCGAACGTAATTTGGCTTTTTCATTTCTTTTTCCTTTTTATCCGTCATTCCGCACCTGATTTTTCTTTTTTCGGGACTTGACGGTATTCTGAAGTTCTGAATTTATTACTGCTTTTTGCAGACCAATCAGCATGAGTACTCCCCACGTTACCATCCGTAACCTTA
>NZ_JBPETA010000155.1:0-6955 GCF_051710365.1 Symbiopectobacterium sp.
CCATGGCGATGGTCAAAGCGCTTAACCGGATCACGCTATTAGGAATGCCGAACAGTATTCGCATCACGTAACAATCGACCCGATGGGGCACAGTCGTTACAAGTTCTGATTTATTCAACAAAGCCCGTTTTCAGGTGTCAATTAATATCCTGCACGGCAATATCGAATACATCAATGAGCGCGCGCTCGGGCATATCATTGCCCAGATTTCGCATCAGGATGGCGCACAGGCGGATAACGTCGGTGCCGCACTGGCCTATATTGGCCAACACACCTTTGGCGTGGAGGTTGTCCATGAATGAGTTAATGGGTGAATTGAGCGTTGCGTTTTGTGAAACCTTTACCATGGTGTCGATTTCGACCCTGGGCGCGGTGCTGCTCGGGTTACCGCTCGGTATCGCTATCTATGTGACCGATCGTCATCTTTTCTGGCAAAACCGCGTGGTCTACCTGCTCTCCACCGTGCTGGTCAATATTATCCGCTCGGTACCGTTTGTGATTCTGCTGGTGTTGCTGTTGCCGCTTACTCAGTGGTTGTTGGGCAGCACCATCGGCCCGGTGGCGGCGGCGGTGGCGGTGCCGATGTCGGTGGCAGCCATTGCGTTTTATGCCCGACTGGTGGACTCTGCGCTGCGTGAGGTCGATCCCGGTATTGTGGAAGCGGCTGAAGCGTTTGGTGCCAGTCCTATGCGGATTATTGCTACCGTCTTGTTGCCGGAAGCGCTGGCGGGGTTGCTGCGTGGATTGACCATCATGTTGGTCAGCCTGATTGGTTATTCGGCGATGGCTGGTATTGTTGGCGGTGGTGGTGTTGGGGATCTGGCGATCCGTTTTGGCTATTACCGTTATGAGACCGAAGTGATGGTGATCACCGTGATTGCGCTGGTGGTACTGGTACAACTGGTGCAAACCGCCGGTGATTGGGTATCACGCCGGGCCAACAAGCGTGAGAAACGCTGAGGCCAGACACTGAGAATACAGGGTTAAAGACGCATGAAAATTGACAAGATTGTACTGCGCAAAATGAAGATGGCGCTGAAGACGCCGTTTACCACCAGTTTTGCCACCCAAACGGAAAAACACTTCACCATTGCGGAAGTCCATGCCGGGGGCGTTATCGGTTACGGTGACTGCTCCGCGATTTCGTTGCCGTTCTACAACGAAGAGACTAACGTCACTGCCTGGCACATCATGCGGGATTTTCTGATCCCGATGGTGAAGCAGGCCGGAACGATTACCCATCCCTCTGAAGTGCGTGAAATCTTTATGCCGGTAAAACGCAATAATTGCGCCAAAGCGGCGATTGAGGGCGGTATCTGGGATGCCTTTGCTAAACAGCAAGGCATTCCACTGCATCAGGCGATTGGTGGCACGCGCGATCGGGTGGAAGCGGGCGTCAGCATCGGTATTCAATCTTCCCCGCAAAAGCTGGTCGAGGTGGTTGCTGGCTATCTGAACGAAGGTTATCGCCGTATCAAGATAAAAATCAAACCGGGCAAGGACATTGATTACATCGAGGCGCTACGCAGCACCTTTGGCGATATCACGCTGATGGCCGATGCCAACTCGGCCTATTCGTTGGATGATATCGATTTCTTCAAGCGCCTCGATCGTTTCAATCTGCTGATGATTGAACAGCCACTGGCGCACGATGACATTGTCGATCACCGTACACCGTAAACTTCAGGCAGCGATTGCCACACCTATTTGTCTGGATGAAAGCATCGCCCCGTTGAGGATGCGCGTAAAGCCATCGAGTTGGGCAGCGCCAGAATCATCAATATCAAGGTGGCGCGGGTGGGCGGTATCACCGAAACCAAACTGATCCATGACTACTGTCAGGCGCATCAGATCCCCGTGTGGTGTGGCGGCATGCTGGACACGGCGGTGGGCAAAGCGCACAACATTGCGGTGGCGACGTTGCCCAACTTCGTTTACGCCCACGATATTCCGCCTTCCAGTCGCTATTGGCATGAAGATTTTATGCTACCGCTGGTGGAAATGGATGCGGATAGCTGCGTCGCGGTGCCAAACGCGCCCGGGATCGGTTTTGATATCAACCCCACGCTGTATCAGCGCTATTGCTACGGCGAGGAAACGTTTCAATTTTAATGCTGGGTTCAGCATTGGGGCGTCAACACCAGGGAAACGCCCACTCTACTAAAACAGGAAACGCAACATGACATTCAAAAAATGGTTACCGCTGCTGCTCGTTCCCTTGCTGGGGTTCGGACACGCTTATGCCGCTGATGCGGCGAAAGAGATCACGATCGGCGTTTCACCCGGCCCCTATGGCGATATGGTAAAACAGGCCATCAAACCGGAACTGGCAAAGAAAGGCTATACCGTTACTGTACGCGAATTCAGTGACTATATTCAGCCTAACCTGGCGCTGTCAAACAACAGCATTATTGATGCCAACTTGTTCCAAAATCGCCGCTATCTGGATCGTTTTAGCGCCGATAAAGGGTTGAAACTGTCTGAAGTGATCACCGTACCGACGGCGAGCATGGGCTTCTATTCCAACAAGGTGAAACACCTTGATGAACTGAAGGCCGGTGATGTGGTGACGTTGCCGAACGATCCATCCAATCTGGCGCGTTCGTTAGATTTTTTGCAGAAATATGGACTGATCAAGATTAACCCGGATATCACACCTACCAAGGCATCGCTGCGTGACATCACCGAAAATCCGAAAGGATTGGTGTTTAAACCGTTGGAAGCCGCACAATTGCCGCGCGCGTTAGGCGGCGTAACTGGGTCACTGATCAACGCCAATTTTGCCATCTCTGCCGGGCTGAAACTGGCTGATGCCATTCAGTTGGATATTCTGCCGGAAGACCTGAAAAACATGATTGTGGTACGAGCGGAAGATGCCGATAAGCCATTTGCACAGGATCTGAAAGCGGCTGTTGAATCGCCGGAGTTTGAGGCCTTTTTCGATCGCAAAGACACCATGTTCTCTGCGTTCCAGAAACCAGAATGGATGACGGCGCGTCACAGGCCGTAAGCGAATCTTGCTACGATGCCCTAAAAGGCCGCTTTCGCGGCCTTTTAGGTGGATGACTCGTCTGTCTGAAACAATCATTCCCGTCTACCTCCGTCATTCACGCGCAGGCGGGAATCTCTTGCAGGTGAAACGCGTTTCTTCTTACTGAGATCCCCGGCTTTCACCGAGGATGACGAGGGGGAAAGTGGCTGTGTCTGACTACTCCTGGCTATACTCGCGATGTTTTGCCAGCAGAGTGCTACCTTGTTCTCCCAGTTCCCAGAACAACCCTGTCATGATCGCCACCCCTTCCTCCACCACCGGTCGCAGCAGGTGCTCATTGACCGCATGCTGGCCGCAGGTGGGATAAGAGTGGGGGATCCAAAGCGTCGGTAATCCTAGAATGTCCGCAAACACGTCATTGTGCAGTGAGCCACCCAGATTGGGCAGCAGTGTTGGTGGCTTACCGCTGATTTCGCGCATCAGGTCCAGTGTCCAATCTACCAGCGGATTTTGTGGATCAAAACGGGTGGCGGGGGAGCTGTTGAGCAGTTCCACCTCAATATGCCCATAGCCGTGCTGAGCCAAATGACGACGTACATGGTCAACCAGCAGGTCACTGTCAGTACCGATCACAAAGCGCAGTTGGCACACTGCCGTCGCCGACGCCGGAATGGCGTTGACCGGACGTGACGGATTGCCCGTAACAAACGAAAGCACCTCAAGCGCGTTCCATCCCAGCAATTTCTCGGCGGCGCTCAGGCCCTGCTCACCCCAGTGTGGTTCGATATCCGGGTCGCCCGGATTACCCGCCGGTACTACATCTTGTAGTATCGTGCGCAGCGCGGGCGTTAGCGGTGGGGGCAGCAAATCGTCGATCAGAATCTTGCCGTTGCCGTCAACCAGCGTGGCGATGACGTTGGCAAGCTGTATGCCGGGGTTGCTGAGTAGTCCCCCCCAGTTGCCAGAGTGATAGGCGCGATCGCGCCCCTGCACATGCAGTTTGAAATTGATGCAACCGCGTGAACCTAAAAACAGCGTTGGGCTATCGGCATGCAGGCGGGGACCATCGGAGGCGATAAAAATATCCGCTGACAGCAGCGCCGCGTGTTGGCGACACACATCGGCCAGCCCCGGAGAACCAATCTCTTCGCCCATTTCAAACAGCAGTTTGCAGTTGAATCCCAGCCGCGCACCGCGTGCCAGATAGACTTGTTCCAGCGCCAGTAAATTGATGGTGTGCTGACCTTTATTATCCGCGCTTCCGCGCCCGTACCAGCGGTCTTGCTCTTCGATCAACTGCCACGGATCCAATCCCGCGCGCCAGTTGGCCGCATCACCGAACACCACATCCCCGTGCCCATAAGAAAGGAGCGTGGGGAGCGCAGGATCTTCAATGCGTTCCGCCAACATAAAGGGCATCTCCGGTGCTGCCTCTGTGGTAATAAAATGGCAGACAAAGCCCATTGTTTCCAATACCGGACGCAGCTCATCGCTCAGGTAAGCGCGCAGGGCGGCATGATTATCGGGTTTCTGGCTCTCTGTGGCTAGCGCCAGGCGGCGTGCCAGCGTGCGAGCAAAATCGCCACGCGTCACACAGCGTGTGGCGCGGCGAATGACATCGGAACGAGTCATAGATTCCTTTATGATTGTTTTGGAAAAGCAAAGGCTATTTAAGGGAAAAACTGGCTTTGCCACCATAATAAAATTTGCAATCAAGCTTTGCTTTTCATATAAACCTCAAACGGCCTATTGGGAATTTCTCAGATTATGTTGAGCAGTGAACTGGCTTTGTTGAATAAATAGATTTTATGCTGGCAGCCAAGTGAAACGACGGATCCTCGCAACGCAAAATCATGCAGTTAGGCCTCATGAGAAAACTGTACACCTAAGATGACAAGCATTTTCTACCAAAACTGGCATAGAAAAACAGCATGATTACCTATTATTCAACAAAGCCCAGTGAACTCCGTTATTTTCTGGCTGTGGCAACGACGGGCTCACTGAGTGCCGCCAGCCAGCAGCTTTTCGTGTCGGTGTCCGCCATCAGTCGACAGGTTCAGCGTTTGGAAGAGCGCATGGGCGTGTCGCTGTTTGAGCGCCACGCGCGCGGCATGATTTTGACTGACGCAGGTCGTATTCTGGAAAATCATGTGCGCAAAAGCATGGTGGATTTGGACGCGGCGGTGGCTGAAATTCAGGGGCTGAGCGCGCAGCGTAAAACGCTGATCAGCGTCGGGTGCACCGAAGGAATGGCCTTCGATGCGTTGCCCAATGTGTTTGCCCAGTTTCAACAATCACACCCGGAGACGGCGTTTCACTTAAAAGTGGGATCGGCACAGCAGGTCTCGCAGATGGTTCGTCATGGTGAAGTGGACGTGGCGTTGCAATTTGCGTTTGCACCAGAGCACGGTGTTGAGGTGCTGCTTTCGCTACCCGCGCCGTTACTGTTGTTGATGTCGGAGGATCACCCGCTGGCAGGCAATACCATCCTGTTAGCCGATCTGGCCGCTTACCCGCTGGCGTTGCCTGAACCGACCACCACGCTGCGTCAACTGTTCGATCTCTCCTGCCGCATGCAGGGCACCTACCTGGAACCCACGCTCTGTTGCAGCAACTTCACCACCCTCTATCACTATGTACTCCCCACGCCGCAAGCCGTAACGACATGCAGCTTTTACTCGGTAATGTATAAGTGCCGACAAGCACCGCTCCGGCTGGCGAGGTTGGCGATGCGCCAACTGGAACAGCGCGCCTTGCAGGTGCAAATCCAGTCTGGGCATACACTCACAAGTGTGCAACAAGCGTTTATCGCCATGATACAAAAAGAATTTTACGATGCGGAGCGTTACTGTAATTCGCTGTTCGAGACAGATGAGTAGCTGACAGTGAGCGGGGGGCCTACGCTCACTTCAGGTAAAAATCGGATTTTGTGTTCAGAACAACCTCGATAACATTCGTGTAGCATAGACGATGTATCAGCAAAACAGCCCGTGTTGGGGTGACGGTTTTTTGCTGATGAAACACATGGAGATTCGTTATGTTACGCAAGCGGCCGATGGCATGTTATGCCAACAGGAAAGGCGCTGTTTGTTTAGATGGCCCCGTCATCCACCGATTACACGCTGCTTATCCCATAAAAGCGCTTTCGCCTAAACAAACGCTTTCAATGGCCCTGCTGCTGCCGTCAGGGTGGTGAGTGAGGGGCGGGGCGTACTGTATTGCCATCCAATGCAACTAACCGATGTGGCAGCGTGGTTGAGTCAACACGCGCATTTGGGCTGGCGTCTTGAAGCTGACGCAAAATTACTGCCGGGTGAAATGCGGTTAATGACGGAAGGTGGCGCATTGACGTTGAGGTGGTAACGTTATCTATAGCATGATCTATTATTAGGGTGGTAACGATTGGTGAAAATAAAGTGTTGCAGGTGGGTTTTTGCTGCTTCACGGAATAATGAAAACCCTTATTTTTGTTAGGGTGAAATAAAATAACGCACTAATGCAAATAAAAATCTCCAGACGCAAATCTTTGACGCTATATTGAGTTTGCCATTTCTTCCTTCTATCATCCCCAAAAACATTATTCACAATGCGTGTTGTTAATAGCGCGCATTGTGATTTTTTGAATTTCATTTATTTATTTGATATTAAATAAATTTATCATGGATGGCGTATGCAATATCCTTTGCAGCGATGGTCTTTGTTACTTTTGCTTTTCTCCTTTTTCGTTAGCGCCGTACCGTTAACACCGGCGGAGCGAGGGGAAATTTCGCAACGTCAATCTGACGTGATTGAGCAGGCGCAGCGCCAGCGTGAAGAAATAACTCGTGTGAATCGCGTTGAACCGTCATTCCGCACCTACTTTAAGAATAAATTCGACGGTATCGCTCGCCGAGAACATCAACGATGGTCTTGTGAACAGAATTGAGGTTGGATACTTGTGGTGGTCTGTCACCAATACTGAAC
>NZ_JBPETA010000156.1:0-6909 GCF_051710365.1 Symbiopectobacterium sp.
CATGGCGATGGTCAAAGCGCTTAACCGGATCACGCTATTAGGAATGCCGAACAGTATTCGCATCACGTAACAATCGACCCGATGGGGCACAGTCGTTACAAGTTCTGATTTATTCAACAAAGCCGCGACGATCATTATCGCACTCTGTGCGCCGTTGCTTTCCTCTCTGGCATTACTTTTTGGGCCTGCTGATTATTTCTCGTTGATGCTGCTCGGCCTTGTCGGTGCGATTGTTCTGGCACAGGGATCGTTGCTTAAGGCGTTTGCGGTTATGGTGCTCGGGATGCTACTCGGATTGATGGGGGTTGATGTCAATTCCGGGGCGGAACGTTATACCTTTGGCATTATCCAACTCACGGACGGTATCAGTTTTGTTGCGCTGGCAACGTTCTGTTCGTATACTGTAGAAAAAAGTGTCGGCAAATCCTGAGCAATTTGGTCACGGCGCCGCTGGGCCTGAGTCTGCTAATAATGCGGCGGCGCAAACGTCGTTTATTCCCTTGTTAACGCTGGGTCTCCCCTCTAATGGCACTATGGCCTTGATGGCGGGGGCGATGATGATCCACGGTATTACACCTGGCACTCAATTTATCACGGACCAACCCACTCTGTTCTGGAGTGTGATTGCGAGTATGTGGATTGGTAATATCATGCTGCTGGCGCTTAATCTGCCACTGGTTGGGGTATGGGTACAATTATTGCGAATTCCCTATCGGTTACTGTACCCGGTTATCATCATGTTCTGTTGCATTGGTATATACAGCGTGGCGAGCAGCTCATTCGATATTTTTACGGCGGCGCTATTCGGGCTGATTGGATTTGCGTTGGTGGCTTATGACTACGAGCCTGCCCCCTTACTGATGGGTTTTATTCTCGGGCCGTTGATGGAGGAAAACCTGCGTCGGGCCATGATGATGGCGCGAGGACGTTATGCCATTTTCATCGAAGAACCCATCAGTTTCTGTTTGCTGCTAATGGCATTGGCGCTACTAGCGATCACCGTACTCCCTTCGATCAAAACAAAGCGTGAAGATATTTTCACTGAATGATGGCGCCTACGCCTGCCGGTGATGCATGCGTAACACGCGGTATCAACCCCGGTTTTGATCAGTGTACAACCCATACCCGGAAAGCGATTGAGATTCTGAAGTGTAAAATCGAGCGTATCATGCTGCTGAGGCCAAGGCCCAGTAGTCATTGCAGCCAGATCGAGTTGTGACGCCGCGAGGGGGGAGGGGGGCGTTGTACTCATCTAAAATGACTGTACTCATTTTTGACAGCGCTGTAATGAGATGGCGTGAGACGTTATTAAAACAAAAATCCACGCCATTGCGTGGATTTTATGGATTTTTGTGGCCTTCATGAGATTTACTGAAACCTCATGAGACAACTAAATTAATTTAGACGTTAAACAAGAAATTCATCACATCGCCATCTTTAACGATATATTCTTTCCCTTCTGAACGCATTTTTCCTGCTTCTTTCGCGCCTTGCTCACCTTTGTAGGTGATAAAGTCTTCATACGCGATGGTTTGCGCGCGGATAAAGCCTTTTTCAAAGTCGGTATGGATTTTACCTGCGGCCTGTGGGGCCGTCGCGCCGACAGGGATGGTCCAGGCGCGCACTTCTTTTACGCCTGCGGTAAAGTAGGTTTGCAGGTTTAACAGTTCATAACCGGCACGGATCACGCGGTTCAGACCCGGTTCTTCCAGCACCATTTCTGCCATAAATTCTTCGCGATCTGCATCGTCCAACTCGGCGATGTCGGATTCCACTGCGGCACATACCGGGACAACCACCGAACCTTCGCTGGCAGAGATTTCACGCACCTGATCCAGGTAAGGGTTGTTTTCAAAGCCATCTTCATTGACGTTAGCGATGTACATGGTGGGCTTGAGCGTCAGGAAGCTCAGGTAACGAATGGCCGCTTTCTCTTCAGCATTCAGATCCAGGGCGCGCAGCATGCCTGCTTTTTCCAACTGCGGCAGACATTTTTCCAGCGCGGCCTGTTCAATTTTTGCGTCTTTGTCGCCGCCTTTGGCTTTCTTCTGCACGCGGTGCAGTGCGCGCTCACAGGTATCGAGATCCGCCAGCGCCAGTTCGGTGTTGATGGTATCGATGTCATCAGCCGGATCGACCTTGCCCGCAACGTGGATAATGTTGTCGTTCTCGAAGCAACGCACCACGTGGCCGATCGCTTCCGTTTCACGAATGTTAGTCAGGAATTGGTTGCCCAGGCCCTCACCTTTGGACGCACCTTTTACCAGACCCGCGATATCAACAAACTCCATCGTAGTGGGGAGAATACGCTGCGGTTTAACAATCTCAGCCAGCTTGTCCAAACGCGGGTCGGGCATCGGCACCACACCAGTATTGGGCTCTATGGTGCAAAACGGAAAGTTGGCCGCTTCGATACCGGCTTTGGTCAATGCATTGAACAGCGTAGATTTACCCACGTTAGGCAGCCCAACGATACCGCACTTGAATCCCATACTTTTATCACCTTAAAATAGATTATCAATCAGATGGTTATGATTTCTCATCTGAACAAATAAATATGTTAGCGCCAATTATACACGGAATGGCGCATTAACTCGAACCGCCTGCGCGGGAATATCACTTCACGCAGGTTTATAGGCGTGCAGTCGATTCATCGCTTTCACCATATCGTCTTTCAGCAAAATCTCGGTGCAGCGAATGGCTTCGTCGATCGCGCCGTCGATCAGCGTCTGTTCACTGGCGGGGGGTTTGCCCAGCACAAAACCGGTGACCTTACTTTTATCGCCGGGATGGCCGATGCCAATGCGCAAACGGTGGAAATTAGGGTTGTTACCTAATTTGCTCATGATGTCTTTCAAGCCGTTGTGCCCGCCGTGTCCGCCGCACAGTTTTAGTTTGGCAACCCCAGGTAAAAGATCCAGCTCATCGTGTGCCACCAGAATTTCATCCGGTTGGATGCGGTAAAAGGTTGCCATTGCCGCCACTGCTTTACCACTGAGGTTCATAAAGGTGGTTGGCACTAGCAGGCGAACATCATGACCGGCCAGCGTGAGGCGCGCGGTATAGCCAAAGAATTTTGCCTCTTCCTTAAGCGATTGCCGATAAGCCTCAGCTAACTGGTCAACGTACCAGGCACCGGCATTGTGGCGCGTGGCGGCGTATTCGGCTCCTGGATTCGCCAATCCAACGATTAATTTGATACTGCTCACGTTAAGTCCCAGATTTTGCGTCTCGTGACGTAGTTTACACAGGAGTAGGGCAGTGAAAAAGCCTTCAGCAGGTTGTTTGTCGCGTGCTCGACGCGCGTGTAGCAAAAAACGGCCAAAAACAATTTACTTTGGTAATAATTCAATTTTGTTATTAATTATATTCACACTTGGTCAGCACTAAATGTAAAAAAACGTTTCTACACTTGCTTATCTGTGATCGCCTACGCAATACCTTATTGCCTACTGCGTCTATAATTACATCAGAACAAGGACGGTTACGTAGCATTTTCATTTTTCCGAACGGTCACGTATTTTACCTGACCCTTACAGGAGGTGACAGATGAAACGCAAAAATGCTGTCATGCTGGGCAACGTATTTATGGGCATCGGTATGGTGTTAATGGTTGGGGGGATCGCCTTCACCATCATCAGCCAATTACCTGAGCTGAACTTGCCCGCCTACTTTACCTATTTTGACCTGATGGCCATTTTCGCTGGTGCCATGACCTGGCTGGTTGGGGCACACATTGGCGGCCGTGAAGCCGTCGCCGATCGCTATTGGTGGGTGAAGCATTTTGATAAACGCTGCCGCCGTCAGCAACCTCATTCCTGATAATACCAGACGCCTGCTTGTTCGGCAGGCGCTAGGATGTTTTTTTCTGCTTGCAGAAAATACCCGCTTTGCGCGCTGATTATATTTCTCCTGTGATGTAGTTGAACCCGTAAATAATTATCGCCACTGTTCGCAGACAATATTATTGCCACGCCAAACGATATTATGTGCAATACGTAACCATATCCACGAGAAAATAAAAAACGCCACCCTAGGGTGGCGTTTTGTCGACAACAGAAATGGACGCAGTTGATTAATGTTCAAACATGGCAGAAATAGACTCTTCGTTGCTGATGCGACGAATAGCTTCCGCCAGCATGCCCGAAAGTGTCAGTGTGCGCACGTTAGGTAGTGCTTTGATATTTTCCGACAGCGGAATGGTATCGCAGACGATAACTTCATCAATCACCGAATTCTTGATGTTGTCATACGCATTGCCGGAGAAAATCGGGTGAGTGGCATAAGCAAAGACGCGTTTGGCACCGCGTTCTTTTAATGCTTCTGCCGCTTTGCACAGGGTGCCACCGGTATCGATCATGTCGTCGACCAGAATGCAGTCGCGCCCTGCGACATCACCGATGATGTGCATCACTTGAGAGACGTTGGCGTGCGGACGACGTTTGTCGATGATCGCCATGTCAGTGTCGTTCAGCAGTTTAGCAATGGCACGCGCACGCACAACGCCACCGATATCCGGAGAAACCACAATCGGGTTTTCCAGATTCTGCTGCAACATGTCCTCCAGCAGAATCGGGCTGCCGAAAACGTTATCGACCGGAACGTCGAAGAAGCCTTGAATCTGTTCTGCGTGCAGGTCCACGGTCAGGACACGGTCAACCCCTACGCTTGACAGAAAATCAGCGACCACTTTGGCTGTGATCGGCACACGCGCAGAACGCACACGGCGGTCCTGACGAGCATAGCCGAAATAGGGGATAACGGCGGTAATACGTCCCGCTGACGCGCGGCGTAGAGCATCGACCATCACAACCAGCTCCATCAGGTTGTCATTGGTTGGTGCACAGGTCGACTGGATGATGAAAATGTCGCCACCACGAACGTTTTCATTGACTTGCACGCTGACTTCACCGTCGCTAAAGCGACCTACAGCGGCGTCTCCCAGGCTGGTGTATAAACGGTTGGCAATACGTTGCGCTAATTCGGGGATAGCGTTACCAGCAAAAAGCTTCATATCAGGCACGAGAAGAACCTCAGGCTTGCGTCCAGAGAAATATTGTACCCGGTGTCTCGGGGGCGTTGCGAGGCAGCAGGTAAAATATGCATACGGGTGTATGAGTTAAGCGTTGAACTTAAGGCATAAACCCGCCATACGGGGTAAAAATGTTTTCAACGCTTAACGTTGCCCGGAAAGCACACGGTGCAGCGGCGAGGTGTTCACGCCACGCGCAACAAAACCGTTCAGCGTTTCCGGGGCCTGGTCAAGCACCTGACGAGCGGCGAATTCGGTGTCGAATTCGGCAAACACACAAGCTCCCGTTCCTGTCAGGCGCGCCGGTGCGTATTCTAGCAGCCAAGAAAGTCGCTGTTCAACCTCGCGAAAACGTTTTCTTACGGTAGATTCACAATCATTGACGAAGGTCTGTTTTTGTAGCTCATCTAATGTGCGTACCGGTGTGTTGCGTGGTAAGTCCGGATCGCTAAACACCAGCGGGGTCGGAATGGTGACGCCGGGATGCACCACCAGATACCATTTTTCCGGCGGCGAGGCGGGTGTCAGTATCTCACCAACGCCTTCGGCGAAAGCGGCGTGCCCGCGTACAAACACCGGTACATCTGCGCCTAATCGTAATCCCAACTGCGCCAGCGTGTCCTCATCAAGGCCGCATTGCCACAGATGATTCAACGCAACCAGCACCGTAGCAGCGTTGGAAGACCCTCCACCCAGACCGCCGCCCATTGGCAGGCGTTTATCGATAGCGATGTCAGCACCGTTATAGGTCAGTGTGCGCCCCTGCTCATGGCAGTAGGCCTGTAACAAGCGTGCCGCGCGTACGGCCAGATTGGTGTCGTCAGGCACGCCGGGCAGCGGGGTGAGTAGCTGGATAACGCCGTCGTTGCGTAATCGGATGTCGACCGTGTCGCCATAATCCAGAAACTGAAACAGCGTTTGCAGCAGGTGATACCCGTCGGCGCGCTGACCGGTGATATACAGAAACAGGTTGAGTTTGGCCGGAGATGGCCAGTGCGTCAGTTGTGCCGCATCGATCATGCTTATTGCACCGTCCAGTTATTCATTTTCAGCTTGATGCGTTGCTCGCCTTGCGTCAGTTCCAGGGCGTTGGGTAGTGTGGGCGTGACGCTATCATCGTAACCGAGGTATTTCACTTCCCACGTCAGGCCGTTTTGTACCAGTGTTGCCGTACTGAGCCGCGCGTGCTCATCCAGCGTAAACTGCTGCGCATCCCCCGGCAGGCCAATCATCCACTGGCGCAGATTGGTCAATGGAATACGCATCCCGGTCAGTTGGGACAGCATGTACTCGGCATCTTTGCCGATATAACGTTTACCTTGCCCATCGGTGATTTGAATGCCATCGGGCTGCGCGCGCAGTTCCAGTTCTGTGCCGCCGAACGGGTTGGTCAGCAGCAGACGGTAGCGTTGCGTTGAAGACTCTTGCCAGAAAAAGTTGGCCGAAAGTTTCTTGCTATCAGAGAGATAGGCAAATGCGCCACGTGTCTGATACTGGCTCAATTGTTGTACCTGCTGCTTATGTTGTAACCAGGCCGGCGAATCCGACGTTGCGTTGGGACCAGAGGGCTTGGTCAGCGTACAGGCAGTCAGCAGTAAGCTGGCTAAAGGCAAGAGTCGTAAGGCGCGGGCGGTGTTACTTAACATGTTGCATATATCCTATTAAGGGTAGAAAAACCCCGTCATCATGTCGAATGGATACAGTGTGCCATGCGTTGCAGGCGATGCCCAGCGGCAATGTATGACAGAGAAAAGACCCTGTACACGATTCTGTGTAAATGCCTTTTCTCAGTAGTGACCGTCCAGACGATCACCGAACTCGATAATAAAGCGGCTCATAGCCATACGCCAGTCCCTCAGCGGCATCGTCCATTTTTG
>NZ_JBPETA010000157.1:0-6877 GCF_051710365.1 Symbiopectobacterium sp.
GGTTACGGATGGTAACGTGGGGAGTACTCATGCTGATTGGTCTGCAAAAAGCAGTAATAAATTCAGAACTTCAGAATACTGTCAAGTCCCGAAAAAAGAAAAATCAGGTGCGGAATGACGGATATAGACCATACGAAAACGAAAGCAATGTCCCCGCAAACTAATGGTATCTGCGAGCGCTTCCATAAAACTATTTTGCAGGATTTTTATAAGGTTACGTTCCGTAAGAAGTTATACGAAGATCTGGAAAGCCTGCAAACGGATCTGGACAACTGGTTATGGCATTACAATAATGAGCGAACTCATCAGGGGAAAATGTGCTGCGGGCGCACGCCAATGGCAACATTACTTGATGGTAAACGGGTCTGGGCAGAAAAAAATCTGAACCAGATTTAATCTGACAGACACCTGTATAAATAACCGGTAACTGTCAGATCAGGTCTGAGCTAGTATACTTCATACATCCGAAGGTGGCTCTACTGTATATCGCTCTAAGTCGTTGCCCGATGAAATTGTTAAACACCACTATCTTTGTACTCACTGCTACGGCGACCACGTAATATCGATACTTAATCCGAGCACAGAGAAGCATGGTTTCGCTGGTTTTTTTGTCCATTATTGCCCTCGCTGTAAGAATGAATATCTAATGAATAAGGTGCCTCCATTGCCAGATATTCACGTGCCATCATTATCATCATGGGGCCGTTAATGATCTAGTTCGGGGTAAGGTTCCACAAGCATGTCGTCATGCCGTATAAGGTGGAGCATTGCAGCATCGACTATTGCCAGTGCGGTACTCAGTCCTACTGTACTGGTTTCATTGAGCGGGAGTTTAGCTCCAGCCATGTATAGCACATGGCGTATGTTCATGATTGCATATCTTAGTTGCCGTATTTCCTCCTCTCTCGCGGCTATGACGTTTCGTGCATAGTTGTGATCTTCTTCAATGCTCATAATTACCTCGCTTGATAAATACTCTTCGGCTTACATTCAATGATCGTGCCGCGATATATGCGTCTGTCTTGCCCTGGCGGTAATGCCATACTCCGTTTTCGGCTTGCTGTACCAGATGCGATGGTTAAGACGCTTAACCATGTCGTACATTTCGGCGAAACGGTTAATTTGCTCTCTGAACTTAGCCAGTAAGTTGAAATTAATTCGTGGTGCCCGTTTGCGCTTGAAAGCCAATTCAATGCGGGTAAGCGCTTTGCGTTTTACTGGCTTCTGCCCCAATACCTTATCGATACGGGATGTCACCAGTTCACGACGGATGGCTTCTGCCTTGCGTCTGGCATGACGGCGAATAGCGGCGTTGGTTTTGCTAACAGGATTAACGGATTTACGGTAAAGGATAGTAGCCATATTCCCTCCAACAGATGGTTTTGGTGGTGTGGTGAACGGGTATAGTCCTGGTGTTGGCTATAATTTTTATTCAGCCCACCACACCCCAAAAACATCTGGGCAAAGGTTCGGCACGTTGTCGGTGCCTTCCGTAGAGCGCGAGGCTCGTTTTGAAGGAGCATGTATCTGGAATCTGCCGCAACCGCCGTCATGTTCCTGTGCCTCGGGCTGGCTACTTACGCTCAGGCAATCGGCGGGTAACTCGAGGTCTTGCCTGCCGGGGTATTGCCGTTGCGGGTTGGTGGTCCACCGTCTGGCTGTAGGCTGTCTGGTAGGTTGATGAATCGAAATATAAAATAACTTAGTTTTATTGGCAAGTAAAATTTAGGAATATTTATTTTTAAGCGGTCATGGCTTACTGTATGAAAGGGATAGGAGAGGGTTACAGTGCAAACTGGACGCCAATAACAGTACCTACAATCTTGCATGCATCTGTTACAAGAATCTTATCGTATCGAGGGTTTAGGGGCATTAAATAATTATTGAAGCCATCCATGACTAACTTCTTTACTGTCATCATACTTCGTGGTGGTTGATTTGAGCTATCTGAGATAATAGCAGCAACAATTTTGCCATTTTCGGGTTCAACTAATGGATCAACAATAATCATTGATCCCTGCGGGATGCTAGGTTTTCCATATGGGTTTACCATCGTGTCATCATCAATTTTTACACAAAACGCCCTTTGTGATGCAGTAACAAATGTTGCTGTATTCTTTGCATTTTTAGGCATTTCATTTCCTCTGGTTGCAATGAAAGCCATGGCCTCATCCCAAGATAGCAGAGGAACCATATGCATAGGGTCTTGTATCATTGTCACTGAGCCGGGGTCGATACCGTAAAGTAAATAACTCTCTGTAGTATTAAGTGCTTTTGCTAGTTTGCTAAGTGCCTTTCCTCCAGGTTCGTTTAAATCTTTCTCCCAGTATCCAACCGTGACGCCTGTAACGCCGACACTTTTCCCTAGAGTAACCTGAGTGTATTTTTTTAATTTTCTCAAAGATTTAATGCGCTGACCTAGCGTTTCCACAAGTAGCTCCTAAAAATTATTTTACTAAGATATTTTAGTTTTTATTGACCTAAAAAAACCTAGTCATTATAATCTAAGTTAATTTATTAAGCGGGAGGTGGTATGACCGTTGAGCAATTAAAGTCATATTTTGGGAAAAATAAAAATATTGCTAAATTTTATGGTGTTACGCCAGAAGCCATATCAATGTGGTGCAGAAGGAAAGGACGACTAATACCCAAAGCTAGAGCCATAGAAGCTGAATATCGAACTAAAGGCGTACTCAAGTACAACCCCGCACTATATGAAAACAAAAAAAAAAATGTAATTGATTATTTTCAGAATTCTGATTCTGTCGCCTAACCAGCAGCACCGCTCTTTACAACGGACACTCGTCCTACGGAAGCCACCGACAACGTGGCGAACTCAACATCCCACAGTAACAAACTCACTGTGACTGGCTCACGGCTTCGTCACGTCTGTTGATTACCAAAACACAGGTGCCGTGTATCTACACGCGCATCCGATAACCTATTGCCTAAAAGGAATATTAACAAATGGATAGTACAAACTACAGCAAACCGTCACAACAGGAAATTGATCGTGCTGAAACGGACTTGCTCATCATCCTTTCCAAACTGACCGGGCGCAAGTTCGCGGAGTTTGCCGGGTGTCATGAATCGAAAATCAGTCGCACCGACTGGCGCTTTATCGCCACTGTTTTGTGTGTTGCTAGGAAGTCTATTGAGTTCAGCATATTAGGGGAGATTGGCAAGCAGATAGCCGATGCGGTCATGGGCAAAGAAAAAGCCGAACAGTGCGCTAACACTTGGTCGGCTTAATAAACAACAAAATATTTGATTTCAGGAGGAATTATGGCACGAAACAGCCGGAATTTCAAGCAAAAGGGCACTTATCGCCCTCATCCTGAACCCCAAACATTGATGCCGGAGAATGCGGCGAAGAAATTCGCCGAACGCTTCCGCCTGCAACAACAACTTTACCTGGCTCGGTATGAGTCAGAGGAGAAACGCAAATGAGCAGAATAGCAACTGACTGGGCCTGGAGTCTGAATTTACCCTCATCACAAAAACTGTTGCTCCTGTCTCTTGCTGACCGGGCCGACGAACAGCACTGCTGTTACCCCAGCATACAAAGGCTTGTCAGTGACACCGGACTGGAAAGAAAAACCATTGGGAAAGGCATCAATCAGATGATCGACGAGGGGCTGATTAGCGATACGGGGGAGAGAAAAGGCCCTACAAAACGGGTTCGGGTATTACAGCTAAATATCGGCAGTAAATGTGCCCAAAAACGGAATGATACCAAAAACGGTAATGTTACCAAAAACAGAACGTTAAATGATCCCAATATTGGGACTTTGAATGATACCAAAAACGGGATTTTGAATGATCCCAAAATTGGGACACTGAATCAGTCATTAGAACCCAACATAGAACCAGAAAAGAATATCCCCTTACCCCTTACCGACAAGAAAAACAAATTTGACCCGCTAACCGAAAAACCGTCGAACGTGTCGGCAGAGGTTTGGGCCGATTGGGTGAGCCACCGCAAAGAAATTCGTCACCCGTTGACCCCGACCACCTGCAAGCGCATCAGGTCGATGCTGGAAAACCATGTCAACCCCGATGCGGTGATTAGCTTGTCCATCGAGCGCGGTTGGCAGGGCTTGTTCCCCGAGAAAATCACCGAGCCAGCCAATACCACGCCCGCGTTCGATGTCTCCCGGTTGACCGAAGAGCAGCGGCGTGAACTGGCCCTGTATGAACTTCTGGAGGGGCGATGAAATCATGGCTAAAACGGGTTTTGATTGCCGGTTACTGCCACGGGGTTATGCCGATATCGGCAGTGACACTGGGATTTAAGATTTTTCGATTGGAGGCAGTATGACTATCCAGGAATTATCCGGCCTGTTGTGGCAGCGGGTGGAGCAGGTGGTGGCTCACTTACTCCCCAACGGTCGGCGCGTCAATGGGGAATGGGTTGTCGGTGATTTGGACGGCAACAAGGGGCAATCGCTCAAGGTCAATCTCACCGGCAAGCAGGTCTGGTGCGAGTTCAACGGCGGACAGGGTGGCGACTTGCTGGACTTGTGGGTATCGGTACGGCATACCCAACTCCCATCAGGCCATGCAGGAGGCCAAAGCGTTTCTGGGTGTCAAGGACGAGGACAGCGCCTTTCTGCCTAAACCGGCAAAAATCTTCAAGAAACCTGAGCGCAAGGGCGTCAAAGGCTCCCGCGACTGTTTCGCGTATCTGGCCTCAAGGGGGATCTCCCACGAGACGGCACAAGCGTTCAAAGTGACCGACGCGGTGATATTCAACCACGAGACCAAGCAGGAAGTCCCTGCCATTGCCTTCCCCTACCTGCGCGACGGTGAGTTGAAGCAAATCAAACGGTTGGGGATTGAGCGTCATGACGGTAAAAAAATCATCATGGCGGAGTCCGATTGTGAACCCTGTCTGTTTGGCTGGCAGGCCATCAACCCCAAAGAGCGCAATCTGGTGGTGATTTGTGAAGGCGAAATTGACGCCATGAGTATTCACCAGTACGGCCTTCCGGCACTGTCGGTTCCCTTCGGTGGCGGAACGGGGGCCAAGCAGCAGTGGATTGAGCATGAGTACGAAAATCTGTCACGTTTCGAAGAGATATTCCTGTGCATGGACATGGACGCCGCCGGGCAATCCGCCGCCAAGGAAATTGCTACCCGTCTGGGGATCCATCGTTGCAGCTTTGTGAAACTCCCTCACAAGGACGCTAACGAATGCCTGGTCAATAATATTTCAGTGGAGCAGTTTCAACGGTTCTTCATGGACGCTGAGACGTTCGAACCCACAGAACTCAAACGGGCGGGCGAATTCCGTCAGGAAGTCCATGCGGCTTTTTTTTCACCCGCTCCCGGTCTGTTCACCAGTCCGTGGCCCACGCTGGAGCTGAATTTCAGATTCAGGACGCACGAACTGACCCTGGTCAACGGCGTTAACGGTCACGGCAAATCGCAGTTTGTGGGGCATCTGGCGCTTGAGGCGACGTACCAGGGGGTGTCTGCCTGCATCGCCTCGATGGAGCTACGGCCC
Source organism: Symbiopectobacterium sp. (assembly GCF_051710365.1). NCBI lineage: Bacteria > Pseudomonadati > Pseudomonadota > Gammaproteobacteria > Enterobacterales > Enterobacteriaceae > Symbiopectobacterium > Symbiopectobacterium sp. The sequence continues at coordinate 5,510 of NZ_JBPETA010000157.1, forward strand.
GCCATCCTGCTGAAACGGATGATTCGACAAGCCGTATGTACGGGGAATACCTCACCGGGGGATGTAGACCGGATGATGGACCTGCTCGATGCGCGGATGTGGTTGTTCAATGTGACAGGTAAAGCCAAGGGAGAGCGGATTTTGTCCGTGTTTAAATATGCGCACAAGCGCTATGGCGTGAAGCTGTTTGTCGTGGACTCGCTGATGATGTGCGGCCTTAACGAGGATGATTACAACGGCCAGAAGGCGTTTATGGAAGCGTTATGCGAGTTCAAGCTGACTTACCCGGTGCATGTGCTGTTGGTGACACATCCCCGAAAAGGCGAAAACGAAGAAAAGCCGGTCGGCAAGATGGATGTCAAGGGAAGCGGCGCTATCACGGATTTGACCGACAACCTGCTCACCGTTTGGCGCAACAAGGCGCGTGAAGCCGTGGTAGAGAAAGCGAGGAAATTTGGTAACGAAGCTTTATCGGAGAAAGAGCAAAAGTTACTGGAGGCCCCCGGGACGCTGTTATTGCTCGACAAGCAGCGTAACGGCGAGGGCTGGATGGGAAAAATTCCCTTGGTGTTCAACTTACTGAGTAATCAGTTTCTGGCCGACAGAAAGAGCGTTCCGTTTAACTACGCACGGGGGGAGTCACAAAGCGCGGTGATATCTGAAATGCGCCGTATGGCGGTTTAACGAAAACAGCGAGGGAAATAGGAATGACGGCTTATCTAACAGAATTCATCGTGGGGCTGCTGGCAATGGCGGCCCTTTTTGTTTGGGTGGGTAAATTCAGAGGTGGGTGATGGATAAAACATGCTTCCTGCTGCGTGATGAACGAATACGAAAAAACCTGAAAGCGTTTATTGATTCCCTGCCCACCGACCCACACCGCCCCCTCGAAATTACCATCAACGATGCTAAACGGACATTACCGCAGAACGACCTGTTCCATGCGTTATGCACCGATGTTTCGCGTCAGGTGGTGTGGACAGATAAACCGCGCCTGCTGCTGGACTGGAAGGCGCTGTTTGTCTCGGGACATGCCATCGCTACCGGCAGGCCGGGGGAGGTGGTTACCGGGCTGGAGGGGGAGTTTTGCAGCATCCGCGAGAGCACGGCCCAGATGGGCGTAAAGCGCATGAACAGTTTGATTGAGTACGCCCAGGCCTGGTCGGTCGGCAACGGGGTCAGGCTGCGCGAGGTGCGTTATTCAGGGGATTATTTTGGGAGAGTCGGATGACACTAAAATCACATGTATTAGTCGCGACTTGATCTGACACTGGACCTTGCAAGGTTGAGAGTTACCGGTTTTGATATGGGTGTCCAATCCTTATACAAAACACGAGGTAACTCTCATGATTCATACTAACAATCCCA
>NZ_JBPETA010000158.1:0-6847 GCF_051710365.1 Symbiopectobacterium sp.
TGAGATTTTTGGCCAGTGCATTAGCCAGAGCCTGCAACTGTTTTTCGTCCATAAAGTAACCTGCTTTTGATGTTGGATTGAACATATCAAAATCAGGCAATTACACAAATTTATGTACAGGCTCGTGCCGTCGCCACACCCCGTAACAGCAATAACGAACCTTGTTACCAGTCGATGCCTTGCTGGGCCTTTATGCCTGCATCAAACGCATGTTTTGTCGGCCGCATTTCCGTTACCGTATCCGCCAATTCCAGCAATTCGCGGTGGCAGCCGCGCCCGGTAATAATCACGCTCTGATGGGAAGGTCGCTGTTGTAATGCGCTCACCACCTCCTCCAGCGCCAGATAGTCGTAGCTCACCATGTAGGTCAACTCATCCAGGATCACCAGATCGAGGGTAGCATCGGACAACATGCGTTTGCCGTGCTGCCAGACGGCTTGTGCTGCCAGCGTATCGCCTGTGCGATCCTGCGTATCCCAGGTAAACACGGTCGCCATCACCTGAAACTCAACGCCGCGATCGGCGAGCAGGTTGCGCTCGCCGTTGGGCCATTCACCTTTGATAAATTGAATCACGCCAACGCGCAGGCCGTGTCCCACCGCGCGTGTTGCGGTGCCAAAGGCTGCTGTGGTTTTACCCTTGCCGTTGCCGGTGAAAACCATCAGGATGCCACGCACCTCGTTGGCCGCGGCAATGCGTTCGTCAACCCGTTGTTTCAGCTTTTGCTGGCGCTGCTTGTGGCGATCGTTATCCATTGTCAGGGCTCCTTATACCGCTGGGCCGGGTTTTCTTCCCGGCTGTGCGTCGAAACTCATGCCGGTTTTGCGTTTGCTGTCATCGCCCATCAAATAAAGGTAGAGCGGCATAATATCAGCCGGGGTTTTGAGACGTAGGGGATCTTCATCCGGGAATGCGCTGGCACGCATTGCGGCGCGCGTCCCACCTGGATTGATACAGTTAACGCGCAAATGCTGGTTACGATACTCGTTGGCCAAGACCTGCATAAGCCCTTCTGTAGCGAATTTGGAAACTGCATAGGCTCCCCATTCCGCTCGGCCTACGCGACCCACGCTGGAACTGGTGAACACCAGTGAGGGGCTGGCGGCTTTTAGCAACAGGGGCAACAGCGCCTGCGTCAGCATAAAGGTGGCATTCACGTTAACTTGCATGACTTGATGCCAGGTCGCAGGATCCTGTTCGGCTATCGGTGCGATATCCCCAAGCAACCCCGCGTTATGCAAGTACACCGTCAAGGTGTGGTATCTGTTTTTCCAGGTCAGCCGTCAGCGCAGCGCACGTCTCGGCGGTGACTGTTAATAAATCGCAGGGCACAACCAGCGATGATGTCCCCGTTTCACGCAGGATTTCTGCTTGCACATCCTGTAATTTATGCTCGGTGCGACCCAGCAGGATAAACCGGGCACCGTAGCGCGCGTAAGTGAGCGCGGCTTCGCGCCCAATACCATCGCCCGCACCGGTGACCAGAATTAGGCGGTGTTTAAGAAGGTCATTCATAGGTTGATAATGCACGGTGCTTTCCTCTATACGCCGCAAACCATAAGACGTAACGGCAGTTATGCCTCAATGTGTCGGTGAATTCAATGCGCGTCGGGCGCATTCTTAGGCCACTGCGGTAAAAAACAGCAACAGGTGTAAAAAACCCATGAATAACATCGCCATATTTCACGCCATACGTTAGGCTGTCTTTTTGCTCTCGCGCCGGTTTGATGAAAACCGTGGAGTGGCGTAAGACGAGCGGTATGATGGTGTGGTGTGTCGCAGGCAACTGCGCAGGTAAACATCGGCGGCGTCATGATATGACTCAGTAAACGAGGGACGGTATTTGTGGAATTGCTTTCTCAGTACGGCTTATTTCTGGCAAAAGTAGTCACGATAGTGCTGGCCATTGGCGCACTGGTCGTGTTGACCTTTGGTGTCACGCAGCGAAAACGCCCGCGCAAAGGGGAGTTGCAGGTGATGAACCTGGGCGAACAGTATCGCGAAATGCAAAATGAAATGCGCGACACCTGCATGAGTGATGCGGAACGCAAACTGGTCGCGAAGCGGAAGAAAAAAGAGGACAAAGCTGCCGCTAAAGAAGATAAACTACGCGCCAAACGCGGCGATGAGAAAGTGGTGAAACCACGTCTTTACGTATTGGATTTTAACGGCAGCATGGATGCAGGTGAAGTCTCTGCGCTGCGTGAAGAAGTCTCGGCGGTGCTGGCGGTCGCTACGCTGCAGGATGAAGTGTTGTTACGTCTGGAAAGCCCCGGCGGTGTGGTGCACGGTTATGGGTTGGCCGCTTCTCAGTTGCAGCGCCTGCGCGATGGTGGCATTCGGTTGACCGTTGCAGTGGATAAGGTTGCTGCCAGCGGTGGATACATGATGGCGTGTGTGGCCGATCGCATTGTCGCGGCTCCGTTTGCCATCATCGGTTCTATTGGGGTAGTGGCTCAGATCCCCAACTTCAATCGGTTGCTGAAAAACAATGATATCGATGTGGAACTGCATACCGCCGGAGAATATAAGCGCACCCTGACGCTGTTTGGTGAGAATACGGAGCAGGGGCGTGAAAAATTCCGTGAAGAGCTGAACGTGACTCACGGTCTGTTTAAGCAGTTTGTCAAAGAGATGCGACCCACGCTGGATATCGATAAAACCGCCACCGGCGAGCATTGGTTTGGCACGCAGGCGCAAACGTTAGGGCTGGTCGATGCGATTGGCACCAGCGACGATTTACTGATTCAGGAAATAATCACGCATGAAGTGTTGAGTGTGCGCCATACGAGTCGCAAGCGCCTGCTGGATAAAATCATGGGGAACGCGGGTGACTCCGCTGAGCGTCTGTTGCTGCGTTGGTGGCAGCGGGGCAGCCACCCGTTCGTTTGATGCGTTTACCCCTGTGCGCGGCAAGATAGACCGCGTACAGGGATTACTCGCTTAGTCGATCAGTTGATACTTCTCTGACAATTCATGCGCCAAGTGCTTGAACATGTTAAACACCGCCGTGGTTTTTAATGTCGGCAGGCCGTTGTCATCCAGGAAATAATCCCCTTTAAATACTAGCACGCCGTTCTTCTGATCAACGTCGGTGACAATCATGCAGTGAAGATAGTCATCGTGGTTCTGAATCAGGCGGTTAGCCTGTTCCAATAGTGTCTGACGGTCGATCGGGGTTCTCTCTGTGGCGCTGTTCTCTGCGGCCATAGTCACGTTGTCTGACATGGTGTTACTCCTGCTGAAACTCATGGCGCTATTCTAACGCCACCCCGACGGCATCCGCTTGTGCTTTTTTGCGTTTTTTTTTTATGAACCTTTGAAAACAGGTTGATAAGACGACGTAATTTTTCTGAAGACTGCGCGGCTGTCAGCCGATAACGATGAGCAGTAGAGGTTGGCGAAAACCGCGTTTCCATGCTAATTAGGTTGCGTGGCGGCATTTATCAGGTAGAGTGTGGGATTTTGTATCGTTAAGCGGAAAAAATTCTTTACGGTGTTGCAGCAGCATAAGCGGCACCGCGGGCAGTTAACCGTCATTACAGAAAAAAACGTGGATGGTCATGTGGTTATGGAATGGTTTATTGACCGTTACGTACTCTTGAATCTCCACCTAGTGAAGCTGGAAGTACGCGAACAGGCGTAGCGGTAGAGAATAAATGACGTATATGTCCCTTGAAAAAGGGACCAGACGCCCTCAACAACACGTTAATATGAAGCATTCGGTAGGTAACAATACATATGGGTAAAGCTCTCGTCATAGTTGAGTCCCCGGCCAAAGCCAAAACAATCAACAAATATCTGGGCAATGACTACGTGGTGAAATCGAGCGTCGGTCATGTGCGTGATTTGCCGACCAGCGGTTCTGCGGCGGCGAAGAAGAGCGCTGAGCTTGGCAAAGCAAAAAAAGCCGGCAAAAAAGATGAGCGCACCGCGCTGGTCAATCGTATGGGGGTCGATCCGTACCACGGCTGGCAGGCTGATTACGAAATACTGCCCGGTAAAGAGAAAGTGGTCTCTGAACTGAAAACGCTGGCGGCCAATGCCGACCACGTCTATCTCGCAACCGACCTTGACCGTGAAGGGGAAGCCATTGCCTGGCACCTGCGGGAAATCATTGGGGGCGATGAAGGCCGTTTCAGCCGCGTGGTGTTTAACGAAATCACCAAAAATACCATCAAACAGGCGTTTGAAAAACCAGATAAATTAAATATCGACAGGGTCAATGCGCAGCAAGCGCGGCGTTTTATGGACCGTGTCGTGGGCTACATGGTTTCTCCGCTGTTGTGGAAAAAAATCGCCCGTGGGCTTTCTGCTGGTCGCGTGCAGTCAGTTGCAGTACGTCTGGTGGTAGAGCGCGAACGCGAAATCAAGGCCTTTATCCCGGAAGAGTACTGGGAACTGCATGCGGATTTGCTGTCATCGAGTGCCGCATTGCAAATGCAGGTGACGCACTTTGATGGCAAGCCGTTCAAGCCGGTTAATAAAGCGCAAACAGCGGCGGCGGTCAGCGTGCTGGAGGCCGCACGCTATGTGGTTGCGGAACGCGAAGACAAGCCCACCAGCAGCAAGCCGGGGGCACCTTTCATCACCTCCACGCTGCAACAGGCGGCAAGTACCCGCTTGGGGTTTGGTGTTAAAAAAACCATGATGATGGCACAGCGCTTGTACGAAGCGGGTTACATCACCTACATGCGTACCGACTCCACCAACCTGAGTCAGGATGCACTGACCATGGCGCGCGATTATATTGCGTCCAGCTTTGGTAAAGCTTACCTGCCGGAGAGCGCGAACCTCTACAGCAGTAAAGAAAATTCTCAGGAAGCACATGAAGCGATTCGTCCCTCGGATGTCGCCGTTCTGGCGGACGCGCTGAAGGATATGGAAGCTGATGCGCAGAAACTCTACCAGTTGATCTGGCGTCAATTCGTGGCCTGCCAAATGACTCCGGCCAAATATGACTCTACAACGCTGTTGGTGAACGCGGAAGGCTATCAACTACGCGCCAAAGGACGCACCCTACGTTTCGATGGCTGGACCAAAGTAATGCCCGCGCTGCGTAAAGGTGATGAAGACCGTACGCTGCCGACCGTTGAGGTAGGGGAAGTGATGTCCCTGGATAAACTGCTGCCGAGCCAGCATTTTACCAAACCACCTGCCCGCTATAGCGATGCCTCGCTGGTAAAAGAGTTGGAAAAACGTGGTATTGGTCGTCCATCTACTTACGCCTCTATCATTTCAACCATTCAGGATCGTGGCTATGTGCGGGTGGAAAACCGCCGTTTCTACGCGGAAAAAATGGGTGAAATTGTCACTGACCGTCTGGAAGAAAACTTCCGCGAGTTGATGAACTACGATTTTACTGCGCGCATGGAAAGTAGCCTCGATCAGGTCGCCAACAATCAGGCGGAGTGGAAAGGGGTACTGGATGAGTTTTTTGCCGAATTCAGCCAGCAGTTGGAAAAAGCGGAAATGGATCCGGAAGCGGGAGGAATGCGCCCCAATGCCATGGTGCTGACCACCATCGATTGCCCCACCTGTGGACGCAAGATGGGGATTCGTACCGCCAGCACCGGCGTGTTCCTCGGCTGTTCCGGCTATGCATTGACGCCAAAAGAGCGCTGCAAGACCACCATCAACCTGATTCCTGAAGCCGAAGTGCTGAACGTGCTGGAAGGGGATGAGGCTGAAACCAATGCGCTGCGTGCCCGCCGTCGTTGCGGCAAGTGCGGTACGGCGATGGACAGCTACCTGATCGATAACCAACGCAAACTGCACGTGTGTGGTAATAACCCAGCATGTGACGGCTATGAGATCGAAAACGGTGAGTTTCGTATCAAGGGATACGACGGTCCGGTGGTGGAGTGCGACAAATGTGGTTCCGATATGCACCTGAAAATGGGGCGTTTTGGCAAGTACATGGCCTGCACCAACGAAACCTGTACCAATACCCGCAAGATTTTGCGCAATGGTGAAGTCGCGCCGCCGAAGGAAGATCCGGTTCCCTTACCCGAACTGCCGTGCGAAAAATCCGATGCCTATTTCGTGCTGCGTGACGGTGCGGCAGGAGTATTCCTTGCCGCTAATACCTTCCCTAAATCGCGTGAAACCCGCGCGCCGTTAGTGGAAGAGTTGGTGAGATTCCGCGATCGCCTGCCGGAAAAACTGCGCTATCTGGCTGATGCGCCGGTGGAAGATACCGAAGGCAATAAAGCGGTGGTGCGCTTTAGTCGTAAAACCAAGCAGCAATACGTTGCTTCGGAGAAAAACGGTAAGGCGACAGGGTGGTCTGCATTCTATGTAGACGGTAAGTGGACCTCTGAGAAAAAATAACTCGCTGCCAGGTGAATAAAAGCCAACTTCCCCCGTCATTCCCGCGAAAGCGGGAATCTCTTGCAGAAGAAACGCGTTTATTCTCACAGAGATCCTCGGCTCTCGCCGAGTATGACGAAGCGTAAGTGATGTTGTAAGCCGTCTGAGCCAGCCTTTTGGGCTGGCTTTTTTGATCTGGGTAGGAAGATAGCGATCTAGGTGAGAGGATCGCGCCGCCGTGCGCTAGAATGAGCGCCCTCACTCAGCTCACGTTGAGGGCGATATTTTTATCGATGTAAAGATAATAGTTATATAACCGTCATTCCGCACCTGATTTTTCTTTTTTCGGGACTTGACGGTATTCTGAAGTTCTGAATTTATTACTGCTTTTTGCAGACCAATCAGCATAAGTACTCCCCACGTTACCATCCGTAACCTTGATCACTTAGGTCTCGTCGCTGCACTGTGCGATGAACTGAGTATTGCAAAAATGATCGATGCGGTATTGCCCAAAAAACACCAAGCCAAAGTCTCA
>NZ_JBPETA010000159.1:0-6756 GCF_051710365.1 Symbiopectobacterium sp.
AAAGAAAGTGGGCTATCACCGACGCTCAGTGGCTGAAACGGCCATGTTCCGGTTCAAAACGCTTCTGGGTGGTCATCTAAGTCTGCGTGACTACGATGCTCAGGTGGGTGAAGCCATGGCGATGGTTAAAGCGCTTAACCGGATCACGCTATTAGGAATGCCGAACAGTATTCGCATCACGTAACAATCGACCCGATGGGGCACAGTCGTTACAAGTTCTGATTTATTCAACAAAGCCAGCGTGTAGTTGACCGGGTAAGAGCAACTCGGTTAGCCAATAGGCTGAATGGTTTTCTTTAACGCACCTTGCCAGTCAGATAATGTAATGCCTAACGCTTTGATTTTTTCTCCAGAAAGCGTCGAGTAGGCAGGGCGGTGCGCAGGGGTGGGGTATTGCGCTGTGGTAATAGGTTTGAGCGTTGGCGCTTTACTTAGCACCGCTTTCTGCACCGCGACAAAAAAGATAGCTTGAGCAAACTCAAACCAACTCACTTCTTTATCACCGGCGTAATGATAGATTCCGCCAGCGGCATTTTGTTGTAGCAGTGCAATAATCGCCTGCGCCAAATCACCCGCATAGGTGGGGCAGCCGCGCTGGTCGCCAACAATGCTTAGTGCATCCCGTTCTTTGCCTAAACGCAGCATGGTTTTCACGAAGTTATTGCCGTATTCGCTAAACACCCAGGCTGTGCGCACGATAATCGCGTCAGGTGCAGTTGCGCTAACGGCGCGCTCACCCGCCAATTTGGTGATGCCATACACGCTGAGCGGATTGGTCGGGCTTTCTTCGGAGTAGGGCGCGCTGGCGTTACCATCGAAAACGTAATCGGTTGAAACGTGCACCAAACGAATGCCGTGTTGAGTGGCAACACTTGCCAGATGAGCCGGGCCAGCGGCGTTAATGCGTTCTGCCAATTCCACTTCGCTTTCTGCTTTATCCACTGCGGTATAGGCTGCGGCATTAACAATCGCATCGGGTTTGAAGGCGGTTACAGCAGCCGTGATTTTATCCAGATCGGTGATATCCAGTTCGGCAGAGTCAGGGGCAAGAATTTGCCAACCGGCGGGTAGCCTATCCTGAAAGCAGCGGCCAAGTTGGCCGTTTGCGCCGGTCAATAGCACTTTCATCTGTCCAACTCCTTGAAGCATTTGCCCAGTTTGTCTTTTTCTGAAAGCAGTGGCGATTCCAACGGCCATTCAATCCCTAAATCCGGATCGTTCCACAGCAGGCACCCTTCATCAGAAGGTTGATAATATTCTGTGCATTTATATTCAAAATCTGCGATGTCTGAGAGCACGACAAAGCCATGTGCCAGTCCAGGTGGTAGCCAAAACTGCGTTTTATTCTCTTCGGTTAAAAGCGTGCCAAACCACTTGCCATAACTGGGGGAATCTCGTCGAATGTCGACCACTACATCATAAACTTCACCACGCACTACGCGCACCAGTTTGCCCTGTGGGCGTGTTTTCTGGAAATGCAGCCCGCGCAACACACCTTTACTGGAGCGTGAGTGGTTATCCTGCACAAAATCCAACTCGATGTTCAGCATTTGCTGGTAACGATTTTTCTCAAACGTTTCTAAAAAAAATCCTCGTGCATCACCAAAGACTTTAGGCTGAATAACTTTTGCACCATAAATAGGGGTATCGATAACTTGCATAGTGTTTTTTTAATAAGTAATAGGTTGAATGTGAGTTTATCCTGCTCGAGATCCTCGGTATACGCTGAGGATGACGGATGTCAGTTACTGCTGGAATTCTTCAATCAGTCGCGCCAGATACTGCCCATATTGGGTTTTACTTAGCAATTGGGCTTCTTGAGCCACCAGCTCACGTGAGATCCAACCTTTGCGGAAGGCAATTTCTTCCAGACACGCTACCTTCATCCCCTGACGCTTTTCGATGGTGTGAATAAACTGAGAGGCTTCAATCAGGCTATCATGGGTGCCGGTATCCAGCCAGGCAAAACCCCGGCCCAGCAGTTCTACGTTGAGCGTGCCTTGCTCCAGATACATCTGGTTGAGCGTAGTGATTTCTAATTCACCGCGTGCGGAAGGTTTAACCTGCTTAGCCATTTCGGCTACGTTATTGTCATAAAAATAGAGCCCTGTCACCGCCCAGCTAGATTTGGGCTTAAGCGGTTTCTCTTCAATCGAGAGGGCTTTGAAATCGGCATCAAACTCCACTACGCCAAAGCGCTCTGGGTCGGTCACCTGATAACCAAACACCGTTGCGCCTTGTTCCTGCGCTACCGCACTTTCCAGCTTTTTACCGAAGCTCTGGCCAAAATAGATATTGTCACCCAAAATCAATGCACAACGCTCACCGTTAATAAACTCTTCACCGATGATGAACGCTTGAGCCAGCCCGTCCGGGCTCGGCTGCTCCGCATAGCTGAGGTTGATGCCAAAATGGCTGCCATCACCTAACAGGCGTTGGAATGAGGGAAGGTCTTCAGGGGTACTGATAATCAAGATATCCTGAATGCCTGCCAACATCAGCACAGAGAGCGGGTAATACACCATAGGTTTGTCATAGATGGGCAGTAGTTGCTTCGATATGCCACGGGTGATGGGGTAAAGTCTGGTGCCAGAACCGCCTGCCAATACGATGCCTTTCATTGTTTTAACCTTTACTGTGGATACTTGAAGTAGCAGGTAGTCATCATACAATAATTGATGCGGAATTGCCTGAACTATAAGAATAGTTACGCCTTTCAGGTAGCGTTGTGAGTAATTGGGTGTAACCTTATTCTCACAGCCACGTTATGATGGCAGAAGAATGACAACGGATAACAAGAGAGTTAATGCATGGCAACAACATTGAAAGCGATTATCCCCGTCGCCGGGCTGGGTATGAACCTGCTGCCGGCAACAAAAGCAATCCCAAAAGAGATGCTGCCGTTGGTTGATCGCCCGGTAATCGAGAAAATCGTTAACGAGTGCGTCAATGCGGGTATTAAAGAGATTGTGCTGGTTACGCACGCTTCGAAAAACGCCATTGAAAACCACTTCGATACCTCTTTCGAGCTGGAGTCTTTGCTGGAAGAGCGACAAAAACGCCAATTGCTGGCCGATGTGCAAGCCATCTGTCCTAAGGGCGTGACTATTATGAACGTGCGCCAGGGCGAAACGCTGGGGCTGGGCCATGCCATCAACTGCGCGCGTCCTATCGTAGGCAACAACCCGTTTGTGGTGGTGTTGCCGGATGTGGTGATGGATGAAGCCAGTGCAGATCAGAGTAAAGAGAATCTGGCACAGTTGATTGCGCGTTTTGAAGAAACGGGTCACAGTCAGGTATTGGTAAAACATCGTCCTTATGAAGTGTTGCCAGAATACTCCGTCGTGGAGTGTGAAAAGCCGCTTAACCACGCAGGTGACGCAGCAGTTATCACTTCCATGATCGAAAAACCGGAAGTGCCGCCGGAAGAAGGGTCTGATTTATCGGCGGTCGGCCGTTATGTACTGTCTGCTGATGCCTGGTCTATTCTGGAAAAAACGCCTGCCGGTGTCTGGGGGCGTATCCAACTGACTGATGCCATTGCCGAACTGATTGAGCAAAATCATCAGGTAGATGCGGTGCAGATGGCAGGCCGCAGCTTTAACTGTGGGCGCAAGCTGGGTTACATGCAGGCATTTGTCGCATATGGGTTGCGTAATCCTGAGTTTGGCGATGCGTTTAAAGCCAGCATCAAAGAATTGTTGAATAAATAATTGGCATTGATTCCTTGCTACTAAGCCCTGCCATCGTGCGGGGCTTTTCTCTTCTTTAGACCTATCACTATCCACATGCCTTAAGCTGAGTTACCATATCCGCCTGCTTTTGCGTGTCTGTCGTCGTCGTGATACAGGCAGGTTATCCTTCAGACAGGAGTTGCTTTAATGTCCAAACAGCAAATTGGCGTGGTGGGTATGGCGGTGATGGGGCGCAATCTGGCGCTTAACATCGAAAGTCGTGGTTACACTGTGTCCATTTTCAACCGCTCTCGTGAAAAAACCGAAGAGGTGGTGGCCGAAAACCCCGGCAAAAAACTGGTGCCTTATTACACCGTTGAAGAATTTGTGGCGTCTCTGGAATCTCCGCGCCGTATTCTGTTGATGGTAAAAGCGGGCGAAGGCACGGACAAAGCGATTGAATCCTTGAAACCTTATCTGGATAAAGGCGACATCATCATTGATGGCGGTAACACTTTCTTCCAGGACACTATCCGTCGTAACCGTGAGCTTTCCGCTGAAGGGTTTAACTTTATCGGTACCGGCGTATCCGGTGGCGAAGAGGGCGCGCTGAAAGGGCCTTCCATCATGCCGGGTGGGCAGAAAGATGCCTATGAGCTGGTGGCCCCGATTCTGGAAAAAATTGCCGCCCGCGCCGAAGGCGAAGCCTGCGTCACCTATATCGGGCCGGATGGTGCCGGTCACTACGTGAAAATGGTACACAACGGCATCGAATACGGCGATATGCAGCTGATTGCCGAAGCCTATTCACTGCTGAAACACGGCTTAAATCTGTCTAACGATGAACTAGCAAAAACCTTCTCTGAATGGAATGCCGGGGAACTGAGCAGCTACCTGATCGATATCACCAAGGATATCTTCACCAAGAAAGACGAAGAAGGTAACTATCTGGTTGATGTGATTTTGGATGAAGCGGCCAACAAGGGCACGGGCAAATGGACCAGCCAAAGCTCGCTCGATCTTGGTGAACCGCTTTCGCTGATCACCGAATCTGTGTTTGCGCGCTATATTTCTTCTCTGAAAGACCAGCGCGTTGCTGCGTCCAAAGTGCTGACCGGGCCGCAGGCAAAACCGTTTAGCGGTGATAAAGCCACCTTTATCGAGAATGTGCGCCGTGCGCTCTATCTGGGTAAAATTGTTTCCTATGCCCAAGGTTTCTCACAGTTGCGTGTGGCTTCAGAAGAGCATCAGTGGAACCTGAACTACGGTGAAATCGCCAAGATTTTCCGTGCCGGTTGCATTATCCGCGCCCAGTTCCTGCAAAAAATCACCGATGCCTACGCGGCAACGCCGGATATCGCTAACCTGTTGCTGGCACCTTACTTTAAGAAAGCGGCCGATGACTACCAGCAGGCATTGCGTGATGTTGTTGCCTATGCGGTGCAAAACGGCATCCCGACACCAACTTTCTCTGCGGCCATCGCTTATTACGACAGCTATCGCTCAGCGGTGTTGCCTGCCAACCTGATCCAGGCGCAGCGCGATTACTTTGGCGCGCACACCTATAAACGTACTGATAAGGAAGGCGTATTCCACACCAAGTGGTTGGAATAAGTTATTTCTTAAAATCACGTTATTAAATAAACGCTGAATAGTATTGCCATTCGGCGTTTTGCATCGTGATTTGTCACTAAATTAAAATTAATCATGCTGTTATGATTGATTGCCTTTTTGTCGCTACCCGTCTTTGTTAACGTTGATACGAGCGTAATTTACAATTTCTCTGTTTATTGTAGCGAGATCTTGCTATTTTTAAGCTTGTGTAAAAAACCGGTCACGTATTCAATGTGTTGCTCCGCAATAAAAATAGTATTCATGCTCTATGTTCTCTTCATGCATTCAGGCTGGTTTTAAACACCTTTTTTGCATGCCAGACTATGTAGCAATACACTCATTGAATACGTGACCCGTCTTCAGTAAGACCCGTAAATTTCATCACAACAACATCATTCATGCCATTCTGCCGCATGTTGCGGACAACTTTGAGCATTACTTCTCGTCGGCCTATTTCAATCCCCTTCTGTTCAAGCCGTTGTGCTATGGTCATCAGTTCTTCCTTACGCTGTAGCACTCAACGGAGCTGCTGTTAGGATGATCCCCCACAGATCAGTCAATGTGGCATTGCTAAAACAGATAACAATACATTCAACATGTCACTCTGCAAGAATGTACCCATACTCGGAAAACCGGTTACTATCTGATAAACAATTTTTAGCGGAGCTTCGCCAGTTCTTCTTTCGTCAATCCCGTCAATTTCATCACAGCAACATCATCCATGCCATTCTGCCGCATATTGCGGACAACTTTGAGCATGGTTTCGCGTCCGCCTTTTTCAATGCCTTTTTCAATGCCCTTTTGCTCTAATCTCTGCGCTATGGTCATCAGTTCTTCCCCATGCTGTGGCACCCGGTATGCCAGTTCTCGGACAAAAGCCTCTACGTCTAACGCATCTCCCGCCTCTACCATGTAGTTTACCAGTGATATCGTCTGTTGTCTGGTCATGTAACCCGCTAGCAGCAGCGTCACCAATCTGTCCATCAGTTCCGCCAGATCGCGTTGACGAATGTGCTTTTGCAACAGGGTCAACGCCGCCATGCTGCGATGCTCCATGATCTCATCATCAGGGATAACTGTTACATCCACCAGCGGGAAAGGGGTACTGTAAAGCCGTTCAGCCACGTCCGGGCGATCGAATCCGTCTAACCAGTTGGTGGAATATGGATAGGGGCTGGGGCTGCCTGCATAAAACAGTATCGGAATAACCAGCGGTAATGTCTTGTGTTTCGCGTCAAGATGCTTCTGCATGGCCGCGATGGCGTATCTCATCAGGCGAAATGCTATGTCCGTCATTCCGCACCTGATTTTTCTTTTTTCGGGACTTGACGGTATTCTGACGTTCTGAATTTATTACTGCTTTTTGCAGACCAATCAGCATGAGTACTCCCCACGTTACCATCCGTAACCTTGATCACTTAGGTCTCGTCGCTGCACTGTGCGATGAACTGAGTATTGCAAAAATGAT
>NZ_JBPETA010000160.1:0-6756 GCF_051710365.1 Symbiopectobacterium sp.
AGGTTACGGATGGTAACGTGGGGAGTACTCATGCTGATTGGTCTGCAAAAAGCAGTAATAAATTCAGAACTTCAGAATACCGTCAAGTCCCGAAAAAAGAAAAATCAGGTGCGGAATGACGGATGGAGACCTGATTTTGAAACAACTATGGTGATCTGTTCCGATGATTACCCAAACTTTCTATTTATTCAACAAAGCCACGTCATTATTATAGTAAATAACGATAATGAATGAGAATTATTTAGCTCTTATAATAACTTGTGCCTATTCAGGCGCCACTGTCATTTGTGATGCAATATATCTGAAAGGAGCCTTCTCTTGCCGCAGTCTGCTGCCTGCAAGAGAAGAAACGCGATTGAATTCTGAAGGTAGTGCGTGTCAGCTTTGGGCGCTATCGGTGATGCGTGCTCGTTTTGCTGTGGACGTAGCACCGAGGGAAGCGGCGATGATACAAAACAGCGCTATCCATTGCGTCAGCAACAGGTGCTCACCGAGAAACAGAATCCCGGGTCACGTATTCAATGAGTGTATTGCTACATAGTCTGGCATGCAAAAAAGGTGTTTAAAACCAGCCTGAATGCATGAAGAGAACATAGAGCATGAATACTATTTTTATTGCGGAGCAACACATTGAATACGTGACCGAATCCCGGATAGGGCTGCAATGGCGGGTTCCATGCTCATCAACGTGCTGAAGGTTTTGGCGGGGAGACGGGTCAGTGCCATCATCTCCAGCGAGTAGGGTAGTGCCGTGGAGAGGATCGCGATGGCGATACCAAGCGGAAGAATGGCAGGGGAGAGCAATGAAGTATCTGCAAAATAAGCCCCCAGGGGGCAAAACACCACGGCCGCAACCAATGAGCCAATCGCCACTGTCGCCGGGCCATGGTTAGCGCCTGCGCTTTTTCCGAACACGATATATAAGGCCCAGCAGGCACCTGCGCCGATGGCACAGAGCGCGCCTTGCATATCGACGTTGGAAATGTCGTTATCCAGCGGTAATAGAAACCACATACCAGTTAGTGCCAAAAGGATCCAAAGGAAATCAAGCGCCCTACGCGACGAGAATATGGCCACGGCCAGCGGGCCGGTAAATTCAAGCGCGACCGCTACACCCAGTGGAACAGTTCGAATAGAGAGATAAAACAAAAAGTTCATGCCACCGAGGGTCAGGCCGTACAACAGCAGCGGTAATCGATTCCCCTGAATACGCATGCGCCACGGTTTAAAAACAATGCATAAAATCAAAGCCCCAAGCCCAAGGCGCAGCGCTGTAACGCCGGGAGCCCCTATCAGCGGAAACAGGTTTTTCGCTAAAGCAGCCCCACTTTGGATGGAAAGCATCGCAATCACGATAAGAAGAACAGGCAGCAGCGTCGAGCCGCGCAAAGCAGATAAGGTCATCCTTTGGGCCTTGATAAGCAGGGAAGAAGTCATGATGATGTGAGAAAGGACGTCCATAAATTATGGCTTTTTCCACACTAATCTAGTGTAAATGAGTGGCCCGTTTTTTAATGATTATAAATCATGATGTTACGTATTTACTGAAAATGTTTGTTACATATATAAGCGATTTGATAAATATTTAATGCGCAGCACATCAGATTTTTTTGTTATATTAAATCTGCTTAAACTTCTTTCATAAGATGAATTCGAGGCAGTATATGAAAAAATTTGCGTGTCTTTCCGCACTGGTTTGCGTATTTGCAGTAAGCGCAGGTTCTGCATTCGCCGGCCAAAGTACCGTATCCGCCGGTTATGCTCAGGGTTATGCCCAGGGCGTGGTGAACAAAGCGAAAGGTTTTAACCTTAAATACCGCTATGAGTTTGATGACAGCCAGGTTGGCGTGATCAGCTCCTTCACCTATCTGGAAGACAGCCAGTCCAACGACGGTTACTACAATAAAGGCCAATACATGGGCTTTACTGCGGGCCCGTCTTACCGTATCAATGATTGGGCAAGCGTCTATGGCGTGATTGGCCTGAGCCACGGTAAATACACTTACAATGCGGTAGACGGTACTGACAACAACCATAATGATGACTATGGTTTCACTTACGGTGCAGGTCTGCAATTCAACCCGATTCAGGACGTTGCCCTGGATGTTGGTTATGAGCAAAGCCGTATCCGTAGCGTCGATGTTGGCACCTGGGCGGTTGGCGTAGGCTACCGTTTCTAAGGGTGTTGTGCGGTCAGGAAATCGATTCTGAACTGCAATACGATGCCCTATAAAAATCCGCCGTCATGGCGGATTTTTTTGTCTGTGGCGCGGAACGGTAGCATATTATCGCCATTCTCCTGCTCGGGATAAACCTGCGCCCGATTCTGGCCGTGGTGGGCCCATTGCTTGAACAAATTCAGCAGGCTACTGGTCTGGACGACAGTCAGGCTGGCCTGTTGACCACGTTGCCCATTCTGGCAATGGGGATTTGTGCGCTTTACGGCGGCTGGTTGCAACGTCATCTGAGGGAGTATCGCGGCATTCTGCTCGGCATTACCATCATTACGGTTGCTTGTCTGGTGCGTTTTCCTTGGGATACGCGCGTTGGGCTGTTGGTGAGTGCTGCGCTTGGCGGTGTAGGCATTGCGCTGATTCAGGCATTGGTGCCGTCGTTTATCAAGCGCTTCTTTCTCCAGCGCAGCAGTCTGTTGATGGGGCTTTATACTACGGGGATTATGGCTGGGGCAGCCGTTGCTGCGGCGACGGCCTCACCGTTATCGGGTATCGCTGGCTGGTCTAGGGCGTTGGCATGTTGGGGAATCGTTGCCTTTATCGCACTGTTGGTCTGGTACAAAGCGCCGTCTTCGCGTGAGGATCATGAGCAGAATGCGATTTATCATCCCGCGCCGCACGGTTTGCAACATTGGACCTTGATGCTGTTCTTTGGGATCGGGACGGGGGCTTATACGTTGGTGCTCGCCTGGCTGCCACCCTATTACATGCAGTTAGGGTGGAGTGCCGCGCAAAGTGGCTTTTTGCTGGGGGGATTAACGCTGACCGAGGTGTGTGCAGGGTTGGCCGTTTCCGCATTGATTTCCCGCTTTCCCGATCGACGTATGCTGCTGGTGCCAATACTGGTGTTACTGCTGTCAGGCATGATACTGCTGTTGATGGCACCGCTGTCCCTGGCTTTTGTCGCGATGATTCTGCTCGGAATTGGTATCGGTGCGCTGTTTCCACTTTCGCTAATTGTTGCACTCGATCACGCAACCAATGTGCAAGAAACAGGTCGATTGATGGGCTTTGTTCAAGGCGGAGGCTATGTCCTCGCAAGCGTGATGCCGACGCTCGCGGGTGTCATTCGACAGCACACCGAAGGGTTGGAGCAAGCCTGGACGATCATGGCATGGGGCGTTGTCGTGCTTATTGTGATGGCATTTCGCTTTCGGCCATCAAGCGCCCACAAAACGCGCGGGCGTTAATGTAAGCGCTGCATTACTTGCCATTTTGGCCATGGCAGTGCTCGAATCCTCAGGCCCTCCGTGTCGGCTCCGGTTTCTGCGCGCTGTTTTATCAAGCCAATAATGTCTACCGTGTGTTAAGCGGCGGGAGGTCGGTAGCGCCACAGCCACCGGCCGCTGGCCATACGGCGATAATACAACAGGCCGCGCACGATCCAGTCAAAGAACATGCCCATCCACACGCCGATAACGCCAAGACCGAGCCAGATACCGAGGATATAACCCGCTACAATGCGGCATCCCCACATACTTGCCATGGCTACCCACATGGTGTAACTGGCGTCTTTTGCCCCCTTCAAGCCCGCAGGCACTACCCAGGCCGCTGCCCAAAAAGGGGTAAATAGCGCGTTCAACCACAGTAACTGCTTGGCAACCTCAATCACTTCGGGCTCATTGGTATACAGTGATGACAAGAAACTGGCCGAAGGTATTGAAGATAAGGCGAGGATGCATAAGCCGATATTGGAAAGCACAAAAATATACTGCAACTGGCGAATCGACTGAAAAATCTGCCCTTTACCCAAGCGTATTCCAACGATGATGGTGGCTGTCGAGCCGAGGGCATTGCCGGGGAGGTTGATCAGTGCCGCGATAGAGAAGGCGATAAAATTGCCCGCGATAACCTCTGTACCCATTCCGGCGACAAAGCGTTGTGTGATCAGCTTGCCCAGATTAAACATCACGGATTTCACGCTGGCAGGAACACCGATGCTTAACACTTCATACAGAATCGTGTAAGTGAAAGGCACAAAATAGGATTTGAAAGGGATGCGCAGTGCACCGTTAAAGCCGTGCATCAACGTAAGAATGACAAACACCGCACCGATATAGCGTGACAGCGTCGTGCCGATACCTGCGCCATAGAACCCCAAACCATCCCAGGAAAAAATCCCGTATATCAGCACACTACTGATCAGAATGTTCAAGATGTTCATACCGATGTTGATGAACATCGGCAGCTTGGTATTACCGGCCCCGCGTAGCGCCCCACACCCGACCAGGGAAATCGCCATTGTCGGGTAGCTCCACCCTGTTTGCCGCAGGAACACCAGCGCCAACGCTTTAACATGTTGATCCGCTGAACCGGCGATCAGGTTTCAGGTTAATGATGGCTTCACCCGCCAATTCAATCAGCAGCACTAATAAAAAGTAGACCAGTACCAGCAAAGACATGGACTGACGCGTTGCCGCACGGGCCTGTTTGCGATTGCGTTGGCCCAGGCTGAACGCCACTACCACCGCGGTGCCCAGTGCTACAGCGGTAAAGAAAGCGATGATGAGCATGTTAAAACTGTCTGCCAGACCCACGGCGGCCATGGATTCCTTGCCCAACCAACTGACAAGAAAGGTGCTGAATACCCCCATCAACACCACGCATAGCCCTTCAATAAAAATGGGCACGGCCAGTGGTGTGATCTCGCGCCAGAGCAGAACACGGTTTGAGTGCCGCTTTTTGTACCAATCCGTTTGGTGATATCTATTGACTAATCGAGAGAAGTTTTTCATGCACCGCTTTGAAATTATTCTGAATAAGGCCTGGTTGCGCAACAGCGACGTGGCGATAACGCTACCTGCTGGTGTCATCACGCAAAGTCGCGATAGTGTGTCTTGTTTTACTACTGGAAACGTTGATATGGCTAATGATCGCCCCCAACAGTACGTCAGGTGCAGAAAAAATCTGAAACAGTGGACCAATTTTAATAGAGTAACAGTCAACCGAAAGATGCTCCAGCCCTGGTCACACTTTTCAGAGAAAACGCTTGATTTGTTTTAATTGTAATTTTAGTATTTTCTTAATTAAGGGTTTTCTAAAGTAATCAGCAATGCCGGATACCGTGAGTGAATTGCAGCGGCGTGCCCATGACGCTGCGTTGTTGTTAAAAGCGATGGCGAATGCCAATCGTTTACTGATCCTTTGTATGTTGGTTGAGCGTCAGCAGGTGAGCGCTGGCGTACTCGGGCAGGCTTGCGGCTTAAGCCCTTCTGCCACATCGCAGCATCTGGCGCGTATGCGTTCTGAAGGGTTGGTTATCACCCAGCGCGAAGGCACCACCATCTATTACGCGATTGCTAACCACTATCTGGAACGCATCATCACGACGCTCAAAGACATTTATTGTCCTTGAAAGAGAGGAATACCATGGTAACGCTACCCTATCTTTCCCCCGTTGATGCTCGGCAGCGCCAGGCTGACGGGGCGTTGATGGTTGACATTCGCCAGATAGCGGAATTCCAGCGTGAGCGTATTCCGCAATCACGTCTGTACTCGCTGGGTGAGCAGGCCAGCGAGCCGTCGGGAACAGCACTACCTGAAAATAAAACGGTTATTTTTTACTGTTTATCGGGAGCGCGCTGCGAACTGTATGCACAGCAGATAGCAGCACTGGTTCCTGGGCAACGCGCATTTTTGCTGGAAGGGGGGCTCAACGCCTGGAAAAAGGCGGGTTTGCCGGTTGAAGTGGATCGCACGCAACCGCTGCCTGTTATGCGTCAGGTATAAATTGCTGCTGGCGGGTTGACACTGCTAAGCGTTGTCTTGGGGTACACGTTGCACCCGGCTTTTTTTAGTCTCGCCGGTTTCATCGGTGCAGGATTGGTGTTTGCCGGTGTCAGCGGATTTTGCGGTATGGCCAGATTACTGATGCACATGCCTTGGAATAAGCGCAGTGGCCTTAATGGCTGAAACCGTGGTCTGGTGTGCTAACCCTGGCAATTTCAGGTAAAAAAAAACCCGACTGGAGTTGAGGCAAAGGTATCTAGAACCTTACTTATAAGGCGGAGCGGAGTATATAATTTAAAACGCTGTTCATACAATATAAAACGGTATTTTGTTTTTATGAATTGTGACGACTATCTTGCTTTGGCGCTAGGTCAGGTCAGACTCGGCTTGCCGAGAAAAGTCAGCGACATATGGCGTAAGGCTAGATTGACGCTATTTTTACGTTGCCCTCATCGAGATGAGTGGCGTCCAATACCTCTTTCAGTTCGACATTATCACCCTCAATAGAAACACACCGAAACAAGGTGCGATCTTCTATCAGCACTTCCGCTTCATGCAGGTTACGGGTAAATCCGCTGATGGCGTGTGCTACGTGGGTGACATGGGTTTTGTACAAGGCTTGATGAGGTCCTTTGCCGGTCTTGTGGGCCATGGCGATATTCTTATTTTTTATCCGTCATTCCGCACCTACTTTAAGAATAAATTCGACGGTATCGCTCGCCGAGAACATCAACGATGGTCTTGTGAATAGAATTGAGGTTGGATACTTGTGGTGGTCTGTCACCAATACTGA
>NZ_JBPETA010000161.1:0-6738 GCF_051710365.1 Symbiopectobacterium sp.
ACGGTTGGTAACAAGGGCTCAATGATTGCCCATGCTTCATCAGAAAGATCGTAGCGAGCCATAATCCAAAGTGTCGTAGAAACAGATGGATACTATAGCTCAAGCAATTAAGGGACACAGCCTAGTTAAGACCGGTAAATGTTTTTTTTGTTACACGACAAGGAGTGTTTGATACGTTGTGGCGCATGACCCATGTGTCACGCAGTGACGGCCGATCTCGATGAATACGCGGAAAACAGACAAAAAGCGTAAAAGAAGATCGCTGAATTGGTTACAGGAGTCATCCGTGAACTTTTTAAGAAATATCACCATCAGGGCAATGCTTCTTATCATTTTGGGGGCTTTTCTGCTGTTGTGGGCCGAAATTTCCCTTTATAGCATGTCATCATTAAGCAAAATGACAGGGCTACTTAAAGCGAGCGAAATACAGAAAAAAAATGTAGAAATGTTGTCGAGAGGTAATGACCAATATTTCCGTACTGTGACGCGCATGGTGCGGTCAATGGATTTTAAGCAGGTCGGTAACAGCGCAGACGCTGAAAAAACCTTGACCGCCGCCGCGACCGCATTAAAACACACCAGCGAGGCTTTAGAACAATTCAAAAATACCGATCATTCTATCGTCGATCCTGAGATTGCTGCTGCCATGGTCAACACCTGGCAAGCCGTTATCAGCAATGGGTTGCAGCCGATGATTGCGGCAGCGCAAGAGAATAAACCCGAGGTGTTTCAACAATTGTTCATGAACACCTACCCACCGCTCAGCGTTGCTTTTGGTGGCGCGATGGAAAAATACCAGAACAGCATTACGTCGCGTTCAACCGAGTCGTTGCAGCAGGTCTATTCTTTACTGTCATGGGGCAGAAGTGTGCTGCTGGCGGCATTGGTGGTCGGTGCTTTGATGCTATTGCTCACCGATCGTTACCTGGTGAACTATCTGGTGCGGCCGTTAAATGATATCAAGGCCCATTTCCGTGTGATGGCAGATGGCGATCTTGACAGCCCGGTCATCGAGTTTGGGCGTAACTGCGTGGGACAACTGATCCCTTACCTCAGAGACGTGCAGAATAAATTGATTGGTACGGTCTCCACCATTCGCGACAGTTCTGCTGCCATCTATCAAGGCTCAAGTGAGATTCGTAGTGGCAATAACCACCTCTCGGCGCGTACCGAACAGCAGGCCGCCGCCTTGGCCGAAACCGCTGCCAGCATGGAGCAACTGAGCGCCACGGTGAAGCAGAATGCCGACAACGTGCATCAGGCGAGTACGCTTTCGCAGGATGCGGCAGTGGCCGCACGGCGCGGCGGCGAAGTGGCATCTGACGTGGTGGAAACCATGGCCAGCATCACCACCAGTTCGAAAAAGATTGCTGATATTACCAGTGTGATTAACGGCATCGCGTTCCAAACCAATATCCTGGCGTTGAACGCTGCGGTGGAAGCCGCGCGAGCGGGTGAACAAGGACGTGGGTTTGCGGTCGTCGCCGGTGAGGTACGCAATCTGGCACAGCGCAGCGCTCAGGCGGCCAAAGAGATTGAAACGCTGATTGCCGAGTCGGTACAACGGGTGGGTAAAGGCTCCGAGCAGGTAGCTCAAACCGGTGATGTGATGAATGCCATTATTGTAGCGGTGACGCGGGTTAACGATCTAATGGGGGAGATCGCCAATGCGTCTGATGAGCAGAGTCGTGGTATCAGTCAAGTCGGGCAAGCGGTTGCTGAGATGGACGGCGTGACGCAGCAGAATGCGTCGCTGGTGGAGCAATCGGCGGGGGCGGCTGCATCGCTGGAGGATCAGGCGCGTCAGCTTACCGAAGCCGTTGCGCTGTTCAAACTCTCTGCGCAGGATAAGAATCTGTCACCTGCCGTTGCGCTGCCGCGCAAAAGTGCGACTCCCGCGCCTGCGCTGTTAGCTAGCAGCAAGAAAAGTGCCTCAGCAAACGATAACTGGGAGACGTTCTGACGCCCAGCGGCGTAACACTGTCACCATAAGCACCCTGTTATCCTATAGCGTCAGACGAACTCGTCTGACGCTTTTTTTGTTCCACGATCCGCTATCGCCCGGCATGAAGTTGAACCTATTTCACCCATGATGAAGTACAATCACTGGATAATCCTGCGTCACTCCACTAGAGTGAACGCGCTTGGAATGTCACACCTGCCGGAGAAGAAAGAGAATGACCCCCACGTTGAGTCGCGAAGCAGCGCTGGTTCATGAAGCGTTGCTGGCGCGCGGTCTGGAAACCCCGCTGCGCGGCGCGCTGCTGGATTCCGCCACCCGCAAGGCGCGCATCGCCGAACACATGACCGAAATCATGAATCTGCTGAGCCTCGATCTGCAAGATGACAGCCTGGCAGAAACGCCGCATCGCATCGCAAAAATGTATGTGGATGAAATTTTCGCCGGGTTGGACTATGCCAATTTCCCAAAAATCACCATCATTGAAAACAAAATGAAAGTGGATGAAATGGTTACCGTGCGTGATATCACACTGACCAGCACCTGCGAGCACCATTTTGTCACCATCGATGGCAAGGCAACCGTCGCTTATATCCCGAAGGAAGGAGTGATTGGCCTGTCGAAGATCAACCGTATCGTGCAGTTTTTTGCACAGCGTCCGCAGGTACAAGAGCGTTTGACCCAGCAGATTCTTGTCGCGCTGCAAACCCTGCTCGGCACCAGCAACGTCGCGGTATCGATTGATGCCGTGCACTACTGTGTCAAGGCGCGCGGTATTTGTGATGCGACCAGTGCGACGACCACCACATCGCTGGGTGGTCTGTTCAAATCGAGCCAGAATACGCGTCAGGAATTCTTGCGCGCTGTGCGTCACCACCAGCACTGATCGTTGTGCCGCAGCCACCAGGTGTGGCTGTCGGCGGCATGCGTCCCATTGGGTTGGCACAAACGCCTATGAAGTCTCTCTCTCCGTCATCGTCGCGCCGTTGCCGTATTGGGCATCTTATTGCTCAATATCACCGCATTCGGTCTGCCCAAAGCGGCCTATCTTAACCCTGCCTACGCTGGTTATCCCGCACTGCGCGATGCCCTGACCTGGGCTGTGATGGATCTGCTGGCGCAGGCGAAGTTTCTGACACTGTTCGCCCTGTTGTTTGGTGCAGGCTTACAACTGCTGCTGCCGCGAGGTACGCGTTGGGTGCATGCGCGCCTGTTCTGGTTGATGCTGATTGGCTTGTTGCACGGTATTTTCCTGTGGGATGGCGATATCTTGCTGGATTACGGCCTGATCGGCTTGCTCTGCTTTACCATGATCCGACAGGCGGACAGCAGTCGCATGCTGATGCGTATGGGCGTGGTAATGTACGCCGTAGGCGTTGGCATGCTGGTGGTGTTAAGCCAGATTCTCAGCCCGGAGCCGGGGCGCTACTGGTTGCCGGGTGACGCAGACATGGCCTACGAGGCCTATTGGCTCCAACTGGGGGGCGTAGAAGCGTGGCGCAATCGCGTGGATCTTCTGATCGAGAGTTTATTGTCGCTGGGCGTGCAATATGGTTGGCTGCTGGCAGGCTCATTGCTGCTGGGCGCCGAGTTGATGCGTAGCGGTTGGCTGCGCGGTGAATTCAGCACGGCGCACTATCGCAAGGTTGCGCTGTGGTTCATCGCGGGGGGACTGCTGATTGACGCTGTCGGCATGGTGTTGCAGTGGCATCTTGCCTGGGAGTACCGCTGGAGCGGGCTGTTGCTGCAAATTCCTCGCGATATTGCCGCGCCGATTCAAGCTATCGGTTATCTGGCACTCTGCTACGGGTATTGGTCAACGTTACGACAATGGCGGGTATCCTCCTGGATAGGCGACATCGGACGGATGGCATTGAGCAGCTATCTGTTGCAGACGCTGATCTGTACCCGATTCTTTTATTATTGGGGCGGTTTTATGCAGTTCGACCGTTTGCAATTGCTGGGCATTGTGCCGTTTGTCTGGTTGATTAACGGTTTAGCGGCGCACTACTGGCTGCGTAATTTCGAACAAGGACCACTGGAATGGGGATGGCGACGCTTAACCAGGCTGATTGCCGAGCCTTCGCGTTAATCTGGCCGGTAACCTCGTTTGATAGTGGTAGCACCCGCATTATGGTTGTTGTGGTGCTGTAGCGTTTGCGTCGGCGCTACCGTCATGCTTTTTTCAGCGGGTGGATTGTCTAACGTACTGAGCAATTCGGGGGGGACAGCAGGATAATCAGGCTCGTCCTTGGCAATTTTGTGCTCTGCCGGGATAGGCACCAACGGACCAAGGAAGCGGGGTTCGCGTTTGAGAATGTAGAGATCGAACAGCGTTCCAAGTCGGGCACCCACCTCACGCAGCCGGATCGTCATCATGTTTTTCGGTGAGGGTACCGCATAACACTGTGCCTGAATGCCCATATGCATAGCGATAAACAGCGCGCGTTCGCAGTGGAAGCGCTGGGTAATAATCGTGAAATCGTTGGTATCAAACACTTTGCGCGTGCGCACAATGGAGTCCAGCGTGCGGAACCCCGCGTAATCAAGCACAATGTCGCTGGGTGAAATGCCCGCCGCGATCAAATCGCGCCGCATGGTCATCGGCTCATTATAACTTTGCAGCGCGTTGTCGCCGCTGAGCAGCAAATAGCTGACTTTCCCGCCGTTGTAAGCATTGATAGCCCCCTGAATACGGAACAGGTAGTACTGATTCAATGCGCCAACGCGGTAATATTTTGCCGTGCCCAGCACCACGCCCACTTGACGCTCCGGCAATGCAGCTAAATCGTCATAGATGTAGGGGGCCGTTTTCCAGCCAATCCACCGGTCCAGAGCGAATGCTGACAGTAATGATACGCAAAGAACAATACCTGAACCGACTATCAGGCGCTTCCATATGCTCATACGGGTATCAAAATGAGAAAAATGATCATGAGCAAAGGCTACTTTACCCGTCTGGCGTAAGCAAGCCATAGCCAAGGTAATAGCCGATTATTGATTGATTGTTGTGCGATTGCGCGAAAAGCAGGCAAAAAAAACCGGCCAGCGAGCCGGTTTGTGCGGTGTGAGATCCGGTTAGTTTACCCGGCTGCCCCACAGATCGTATTCATCGGCGTGTTTGATAACCACCTGCACAACATCGCCCACTTTGACGTTGGTTTCGCCGTTAAGGTAGACGCTGCCATCGATTTCCGGTGCGTCGGCCATGCTGCGGCCAATCGCGCCTTCGCCATCCACTTCATCGATCAGTACGCGCAATGTGCGGCCGATTTTCTCCTGCAAGCGTTCCGCGGAGATACGCTGTTGCAGCGCCATAGCGCCATAAAGCGGTGGAAACGTTCTTCTTTGATCGCTTCCGGCAGTTCGTTTGCCGTTGCGCCTTCAACCGGGCTGTATTGGAAACAGCCCACGCGATCCAGCCGCGCTTCGCTCAGAAAATCGAGCAGCATTTGGAAATCTTCTTCGGTTTCACCGGGAAAACCGACAATAAAGGTGGAACGCAGCGTCAGATCGGGACACATTACGCGCCACTGTTTGATTCGCTCCAGCGTGCGTTCTACCGCACCGGGGCGTTTCATCAGCTTGAGAATTTTCGGGCTGGCGTGCTGCAATGGAATATCCAGATAGGGCAGGATCTTGCCCGCGGCCATCAACGGAATCACATCATCCACATGTGGATAGGGGTAAACATAGTGCAACCGCACCCACACGCCCAGTGAGGCAAGCTGTTCACACAAGCTGACCATGCTGGTTTTTACCGGCTGTCCGTTCCAGAAGCCAGTGCGCTGCTTCACATCGGCACCGTAGGCTGAGGTATCCTGCGAAATCACCAGTAGCTCTTTCACACCCGCTTCAACCAGGCGTTTGGCTTCATCCAGCACGCTGCCAATGGGGCGACTATCCAAATCGCCGCGCATCGACGGAATGATGCAGAAGGTGCAGCGATGGTTGCAGCCTTCAGAAATTTTCAGATAGGCATAGTGCTTGGGGGTCAGTTTGACGCCCTGCGCCGGTACCAGACTGGTAAAGGGATCGTGCGCCGGTTTGGGAACATAGTGATGCACATGCGAGATCACCTGCTCATAGCTGTGCGGCCCAGAGATTTCCAACACTTTCGGGTGCACTTCACGGATTTGGTTCTCTTTGGCACCGAGGCAATCGGTAACGATCACTTTGCCGTTTTCGTTCAGTGCTTCGCCAATGGCTTCCAGCGACTCTTGCACCGCGCTGTCGATGAAATCGCAGGTATTGACGATAACCACTTCGGCGTCATCGTAGGTTGGCACAACCTGATAGCCCTCATTGCGCAATTCGGTCAGGATACGCTCGGAATCGACCAGGTTTTTCGGGCAACCGAGACTGACAAAACCGACTTTCGGCGCGGCGGCAGGTGTTTTTGTGTGGGACATTCAACGTTACTCACTTTGCATCAATGGCGCGGGATTTTAATGGCATTACAGCAAACATTATACAGCTAAGTGTGGGGGTAATGCGAGAACGTGGCGACATGTGCTATCAGGCGTGTGATTTACGTGTTCTGGACGCACTAACGTCAAGAAAAGTAAAACGTCGCTGCTTTTTTTGCGTGCCGTGGCCGCGCTGCCTACAGTTAGTGAAATGCCTTGCCAAGGAGCCCTACCATGCTGTTTCCGTCATTCCGCACCTGATTTTTCTTTTTTCGGGACTTGACGGTATTCTGACGTTCTGAATTTATTACTGCTTTTTGCAGACCAATCAGCATGAGTACTCCCCACGTTACCATCCGTAACCTTGAT
>NZ_JBPETA010000162.1:0-6735 GCF_051710365.1 Symbiopectobacterium sp.
GGCGATGGTCAAAGCGCTTAACCGGATCACGCTATTAGGAATGCCGAACAGTATTCGCATCACGTAACAATCGACCCGATGGGGCACAGTCGTTACAAGTTCTGATTTATTCAACAAAGCCATTGATACCGTACAACTCAGACTCGGCACCCTGCGTTGCGGGGCCCAAACGGAACAACAGCAGTTCAAATTTATTGGAGGAAGTGAGATTTGTTCTCTCATCTATCTCTTTTTGAAAATTATCCATTATACCCTCAATAAGAATGTGTATTTATGTGCAGTAGCGAGGTGTCGCGCGTCGTCCGAGTTCAGATGACAAGATACAGCCCTTTCACTGTAAGCTATCCGTGGCATTCTTCAACTCCCTGGTATCTGTTATCGACCGCTATCGACAAAAACATGAGCGCTTCAGTAACAACCCCATGCCATTAAAATCAGTGAGATATAATAACACTATAATATTTATGAATTTATTTCAGTGTTTTTTGTTTTTTACGGTTCACATATTGTTCACTCTTCAGACATAAAAATCTGCCGACGCGCTAACGTGCCGGCTACCCAGCGTGCTTTGTCATCCCCTACCTTGCCATAAACCACTCGACCTATCGATTTATAAATAAACATAGATCAAAACTATCGTAATAGTTGCCTTTTTCGATTTTAACAATGTCCACAAGATGACTACGCTTAATGTGTCCACAGCACTGTACCGGGCGACCTTGTGCCAGGCCCCATGGAACTCATCAGTAGAGGAAGATATTGCATGACAACTGAAAGCAAATGCCCATTTTCTGGCGGTGGTAGCAAACCTACCGCCAGCCACGGCACCACGAATCAGGATTGGTGGCCAAATCAGCTCAGTCTGAAAGTACTCCATCAACACAGCCCGCTCTCCGACCCTCTTAGTAAAAATTTCAATTACGCCGCCGCCTTCAACAGCCTCGATCTGGCGGCGGTTAAAAAAGATCTCCATGCCTTGATGACCGATTCCCAGCCCTGGTGGCCTGCGGACTTCGGCCACTATGGCCCATTGTTTATTCGTATGGCCTGGCACAGCGCCGGAACCTACCGTACTGGCGATGGCCGCGATGGCGCAGGGGCTGGACAACAACGCTTTGCTCCACTGAACAGTTGGCCTGATAACGTAAACCTCGATAAGGCAAGGCGGTTGCTATGGCCGATCAAGCAAAAATATGGTCAAAACATCTCCTGGGCCGATTTGATGATCCTGACCGGCAACGTGGCATTAGAATCCATGGGCTTTAAAACGTTTGGATTTGCAGGCGGTCGCCCCGACGTGTGGGAACCAGAAGAAGATGTTTACTGGGGTGCGGAAACCACCTGGCTTGTTGATAATAAACGTTATTCTGGTGAACGGGATCTGGAAAACCCACTGGCTGCTGTGCAAATGGGCCTGATTTACGTCAACCCGGAAGGTCCCGCCGGCAACCCCGATCCGCTCGCCGCCGCCAAAGACATTCGGGAAACCTTTAGCCGTATGGCAATGGATGACGAAGAGACCGTGGCATTGATAGCAGGCGGCCATACCTTCGGAAAAACACACGGCGCAGGCGATGCCGCATTGGTCGGGCCCGAACCGGAAGCCGCAGGCATCGAAGAACAAGGATTAGGATGGAAGAGCAGTTTCGGTAGTGGGAAAGGCGGCGACACCATTGGCAGTGGACTGGAAGTCACCTGGACACAAACGCCGACGCAGTGGAGCAACTACTTCTTTCAAAATCTGTTTGGCTACGAATGGGAACTGACTAAAAGCTCGGCGGGCGCACATCAGTGGCAACCCAAACATGGGGCGGGCGCAGGAGAAATACCTGATGCTCACGATGCGACAAAGCGCCACGTTCCCACCATGCTGACCACCGATCTCTCCCTGCGCGTTGATCCGGTTTATGAGAAAATCTCGCGCCGCTTCTATGAACATCCCGAGGAATTTGCCGACGCTTTTGCGCGCGCCTGGTTCAAACTGACTCACCGCGATATGGGGCCACGCGCACGTTACCTGGGTCCAGAAGTGCCGAGCGAAGAACTCATTTGGCAAGACCCGATACCCGCAGTGAATCATGAGCTGATCAACGCGCAGGATATCGCCACGCTGAAACAACAGATTACGGCAACGGGGCTAAGCGTATCGCAGTTGGTCGCAACGGCCTGGGCATCCGCATCCACGTTTCGTGGTTCAGACAAACGCGGTGGCGCTAACGGCGCGCGTCTGCGCCTTGCACCACAGAACAATTGGGAAGTGAACCAGCCCGCACAGTTGGCGCAGGTTTTGAGCGCTCTGGAACGCGTGCAACACGCATTTAATGACGCACAATCAGGCAACAAACGCGTTTCACTGGCCGATATCATCGTGCTGGGTGGCGTCGTGGGCGTCAAACAAGCTGCGCAACAAGCAGGCCAATCGGTCAGCGTTCCTTTTACTCCAGGACGGATGGATGCCTCTCAGGCGCAAACCGATGTCGCCTCATTCGACGTACTTGAACCCATTGCCGATGGTTTCCGCAACTATCAGAAAGCGCAATACAGCATCAGTCCAGAAGCATTGCTAGTGGACAAGGCGCAGTTGCTTACCCTTACAGCACCGGAAATGACCGTACTGCTCGGCGGGTTGCGCGTACTGAATATCAATACCGGGCAAACAGCGCACGGTGTCTTTACCCAACGCCCAGGCACCTTGACCACTGATTTCTTCATCAACTTACTGGATATGAATACCACCTGGCACCCGATTGATGCATCGCACACACTGTTTGAGGGGCGCGATCGCACCACGGGTCAGCCAAAATGGACAGGAACACGCGTAGATCTGATTTTCGGTTCACACTCACAGCTACGGGCGCTGGCGGAGGTTTACGCCAGTGCTGATGCGCAGGCATCGTTTGTGCACGATTTCGTGGCTGTCTGGAATAAAGTAATGAATCTGGATCGTTTCGATCTGGTGTAGCGGTTATTCGGAGCTAGGGTCGTGCAGTAAGGCTCTTCTGGCGTCCCAACATGGTCTTAGGGCCATGTTGGGGCATAACCACAGAACGGATTGCCGCCAGTGGCGTAATTCCGCTCATCAGTTTTACAAAGTAACAGGCAATCCCTTTGACAACCCCGCCATCCAAGAAAAAGTGCAAAGTCCAGGTTCCTGTCGTCATCAGCAGAATAGTTAGGACACACACGCTAAACCACTTCTGTCGTTGCATAAATACCTCACGCTAAAATGGCACGCAATAAAACGTGCCGAAATTTGATACCAAGTAAACAAGAAATACATACCAGCATATACTACAACAGAGTGATAATGGCAGTACAAAAATATGTAGGATTTCTTACTTTTCGGAATAAGCAACTACCATAACCCTACCTGTAAGCACTATGTGCTTGCTGGTTTGACGTTTCTTTTTTCTGCACCAGGTTATACCATCCAAAAGATGACCCTTCCTGTGGAGAGCCGGCAATGACGCTGCAAATTGGAATTTATGTTTTTGATAATGTTGAGGTATTAGATTTTGCAGGGCCCTATGAAGTCTTTACCTGCGCAACGCGTGTGGCGGGTGGATCCGAACCGCGTTTTAGCGTGTTCACGCTCGGAGAAAAGCGTGCCTCAGTGCGCGCATGTGCTGGATTAAAGATCGATCCCGACTACGCCCTCGACGATCATCCTGCGTTGGATTGTCTGATCGTCCCCGGCGGGGTGGTTACCGCAGAGATGGAAAAAACCGCGGTTATTGACTGGCTTACTCGCCAAATCCCGCAAGCAACCATTACTGCATCTGTTTGCACTGGTGTTTTTTTGCTCGCCAAAACCGGACTGTTTGACAACCGTTCGGTAACTACCCATTGGGAAGACATTGCCGATTTGAAGATGATGTTCCCGAACTTGGGCGTGAAAAGTGATGTGTGTTGGGTTGATAAAGGGGCGTTTGTGTCATCGGCAGGGATTTCTGCTGGTATTGATATGAGCCTGCATCTGGTCGAGCGTTTTGCGGGACGTACGCTGGCAGAAAGAACCGCCAGACAACTGGAGTTTGACTGGACAGAAAACCCTGACTGATGCAAAACAGGCTGTCGAACCAACCTCAGATTGATGGCAAAGTCACATTCCCCCTCGTCATCCTCGGCGAAAGCAGGGGATCTCTGTGAGAATGAACGCGTTTCTTCGGTAAAAGATTCCCGCCTTCGCGGGAATGACGGTGGGTGTCAGCAACGTCAGGCTGGCTCGCCAGCCTGTTACTGTGCTTTATTTCACTGCATTGCTCATGATTTTACCGAGTTTTACCACCCACTCCTCACCACGTTGCATCGCTGGCGCATAAGCTTTGTCGTTTACCATAGTGACCGGTTGGATCTCCAGCACTCGCCCCTTAAACAAGGTTGAGCACACCTGGTGCACCACTTTTTCATTCATTATCGTTTGCAGGCAGCGAAATCGGGGCGCATCCGGCATCGCCAGATCTTTCATTTCCGGTTTGATTCGCTGACGCAACATTTCTTTTTCAGCACTGGCGACCACTGCGTCCAAATCGCGATCGCTGGATGCCACGGGGATGTTGCCTTTTGCATCTGCCGGTAAGGTATAAAGCGTGACCAGTACTTTACGCATGGTAGCAGGATCAACGTATTCCACCTGAAAAGTATGGTAATCCGAGACCACTTCAACCGTACGTCGCTGCAAGCCATCTAACGTTTTCGGTAACACATCGGCAATCTGCTGCGTGGTATAACCCTCGATAACGTCGGAACTCGTCGTCTGTGCCAAGCCATACAGCGGCAGCATCATCAACAATCTGCACATACCCTGTTTTATTCTCATGGTGAACTCCTGACAGTGAAAAAGTATGCGCATGCCATCACGCAGTATTCTGATTATAACACTAGCGCCAAAAAGGATTTTCTATCCCGCTATTAGCGGCTTTTTTTACCGGAATGCCGAGAATTTTCCTCTAATGTGATCAAAAACAATACGTTAAAAACCAGCAGGTTTCATGCAGGGTACTGTTTGCTCCTGGGCTTACGTGTATGATTGCACGCTATTTGAGAGGCAGAGCACTATCCCGTGGAGAAATGGGCAGAGATTATGCGTGTAAACCTGACACTGTTTAAAAGTGACAATGTGCTTTTAAACAGCTTTAACGTTTTTATTTTGACACTACTGGGCTGCATGTTAGGTTCACATGCGCGTATGTCAGGCATCGATCTCTCTGTTCTCTGGCCCGTCAACATTCTGGTTGCCGCCCTGTTTTATCGCTGTCGCTACCTGAATACGCCGTGGTATTACAGTGTTGCCTATAGCGCCATGATCGCGCAAGACAGCCTGCTTTATGGCTGGGGCGTCAGCGCCTTCACCATTAATGGTGCCAACCTGGTGTTTATCTTTGTGCTGGTCAAATTATTGTGTTGGCCAGAACGATATCGTCAGCAAGAAGCCGATATCACCACCTCATTACACCTGTTTGCTTCCTGTATGATCGCCGCCCTTTGCTGTGCGCTGGTTGGCGCGTTCGCGCAACACATGGCCGAGCAAACACGTCAGCCGTTTCAACAGGATGTGCTCAACTGGTTCAGTGACCAGTTTTATACCGCAGTACTGTTTTTACCATTACTGCTGACGCTGCGCAGCGATTTCTCGTTGCGCATGCCTAAAGCAGACTGGCGCAGCAGCATTCCCTTACTGTTTCTTGCACTGTCACTGGGATTGGGTACGCTGGTTGGCCCAATTGCCATTCTGGCGTTCCCCCTGCCCGCGCTCACCTGGTGCGCCATCGTGTACCCGTTGTGGGCGATACGCTTGATTACCTTGTGCACAGGTATTGTTGAACTGATCGCAACAGCGCTTCATGTTCAGGGGATTTATGACCATCAGGATGCCCTGTTTATGCAAGCGATCACCATCGCCCGCATCAGTATCGCCGCCATCATCTTTAGCCCGTTCCTGATGGCCATGAACGCCAAAACCATCCGCCAGCTCAATCAGCGCTTGTTGATGCAGGCTAGCCACGATTTCCTCACTCACCTGCTTTCACGCTATGGCTTTAACGATGCGTTAAACCGTTACGGGAAAATACCCCGTCATCGCCAAGCGGCCATCAATGTAATGCTGGTTGATATCGATCACTTCAAAACCATCAACGACAGTTACGGACACGATAACGGTGACTATGTTTTGAAACATGTCGCGAACCTGATTAAGCAATCCATCCCAGAGCCGGGCTTGGTGAGCCGCATCGGTGGAGAAGAGTTTGCGGCAGTGTGTTTTGATTTCTCTGAGCAGGACTTTTTTGCGTTAGCAGAACATTTGCGCATGCAAATTCACGACACGCCCTGCATCATTAATCGCTCACCGGTATCCGTTGCCGTGAGTATCGGTATTGCCTATGCGCCCGCTTCAGCGATAGACCTGACGCAACATGTGCACCAACTCTTTGCTGCCGCCGATAAAAATCTGTATATCGCCAAACGGGAAGGCCGCAACCGGACGGTACAGTAAGGGAAGGTGCGATTTAATCGTGACTTATGAGAGTATGACGCTTTATTTATCATGATATTTTTACGATGCCAGCAATTTCCCACTATTCCTCCCGTAAATCCCGCTTTCTCGACCGCATGAATGTGCTGGTTCCATGGGCTGATATTGCAGATATAGTGCTTCCATATTACCCCTCATCCCGGCGGGGACGCAGACCTTTCCCTCTGATGCTCATGCTGCGTATCCATTGCCTGCAACTCTGG
>NZ_JBPETA010000163.1:0-6703 GCF_051710365.1 Symbiopectobacterium sp.
CCATGGCGATGGTCAAAGCGCTTAACCGGATCACGCTATTAGGAATGCCGAACAGTATTCGCATCACGTAACAATCGACCCGATGGGGCACAGTCGTTACAAGTTCTGATTTATTCAACAAAGCCCTATTCAGGCTGCTGACTACCCAATTCATGGGCAAAGCGATAAATGGTAAGCCTGTTTCAGATGTGGGCGGTTGCTATTTGGGGCTGCGTGTTAAGCTGCTGCCTCAATTTCTCTATTTCTGCTCGTAACGGCTGTATTGTCGCTTCTAACTGTCGTGTGATTTCCTGCTGGATACTTTTTTGTTGTTCTGATGTATCAGGAAGTAACGCATTGTGCCCGTTCAGGGATTCTGCATTTCTTGCGGCCAAACTTGTTATACCGATGAATTTAATCTCATTCAAATAATCGTGTAATTTTGCAAAAGCGTCTGTGAATTCAATGGATTCCGTTTTCTTCGACTTTTGGTAGCACTTATTTATTGCATCACGAATATTCAGTGACCCATCGGTGCAGGAAACCAACAACCCTAATCCACGCAGAGCACTCAACAATAGCGGTGCTGAAATAACCAGTGCCGGAATGGCTATAGGCAAAACAAATGCGGTAGCTGCCAACGCCATACCGACGATTGAAAGGGCTATTCCCACCACCACTCGCCTAGAGAAAAAGCTTTTTTGAGATGCTTCACCATGGATGATTCTGTCGCTCTTCCTGATGTCTGACAAGGTATTGAAGAACAAATCCGCAGTGTCTTCAATTTCTTTTATTTTTATTTTCAATTCAGGGGAGATGTGATTTGACGCTGATTCGTCATGGTGCAGCGCTAAGATTTCTCTCACAACATCAAGATCGATTTTACCGAGCTTTTCCCTGCACTGTAAGATTTTTTCATGGGTGTTAACGTCACTAGAAAAATGTCGGTAATAATTCGTTTCGATTAGCGCAGTCTGCAATGCGGGGAACTTCTCCCATTTCTTTCTGGTGAATGTATTACTGATATTACTGACATGCAGTAATTTTTGTGGCCACACTGTTTTATCGGGATTTATCTGCGAAGATGTCCCCATGACGATCGAATCTTGACTCTGGTTTAATGGCTGATAGTTATTCATTGAATTGAAAGGGTTAGCCTGACTTAATCCAGCGATACACATAGAACCTCCTCGAATAAATTGCCTGACTTACTTTCATCTATAGATTTATCTGAGAGCGGTTTTTTGTCACTCGGGTATTTACTGGGAGGCGTATTTTTTCATGTGAGCTACAGCAAATATTGGGTATTTTATCTTGGAAGCAAAACGGACAACCTGGGTTGTCCGTTGACTAAATGTTGTATCGCGTGTTGGTTGTGTGACCAATCAGGATTCACTCACCACCACTTTGCCGATACCTGGATTACTGAAGCTCACGATATGATCCAGACGCAATTCTCGCAGTGCGCCATTTTCTTCCACCACCAGATATTCCACTTGCTTGCGCGAGACAATATCCTTGGCCTTGCCTGTGAGGGTTTCACCGCTGCGCAACTCTAGCGTCAGCGTCAGATGTTGCTGGCACGTAGCCTCAAGGCTATCGTAATCATCACAATTGATGGGTTGATATTCGTTACTCATTGACATAATCGCTCACCAATAAGTTAGCTGCGGCGAAGGCCGCCTGTTCCCTGACGGTGGACGGCAAGTCGCCATTGGCTGCGATCCCATCCAGAGTTTGCAAAACACAACCTAATGCATCGGGTATGTAGCCCAGATTGCCGCTGGCGATCTCCGCGTATAAACGACGAACCAATTCAGAATGTTGCTGCACAATATCCTCCCTTGGAAGCCCACCGCCGTAGGCTTTTGTGCCTGTTGTCGCCGCGATGGCCTCGTTTTTTGCTGATAAGGGGAGATAATCCCACGAAAATAAGTATTCGTTATCAAAATGACTATAGCATAGGCATCAGCAGGATATCAGCATTCCGGTGTTAAGCAATGCTTCAGTTAGCGCACAATTTTACCCTTTTTACGCAGTAGATTTGAAGCTGCGACCGGTCTGTTTTCTGAATTGCTATCGGTATGCTGTGCGTCTCACCGGTTCTCAAGGTACACTGGTTGCAGACGGAGAAGAGGTATCGGATGGCATTAAAAGCAACGATTTATAAAGCAGCAGTGAACATTGCGGATTTGGACCGCTCTTTTTTTTTTACGATGCCAATTTGACCTTGGCGCAGCACCCCTCAGAAACTGAACAGCGTATGATGCTGCGACTGCTGGCGTGGATCTGTCATGCGGATGAAAATTTACGCTTCACCAAGGGGTTATGTGCCGATGACGAACCGGAAATCTGGTTGCGTGATGATACACTGGCGCTGAAACTGTGGATTGAATTGGGGCTGCCAGATGAGCGCCGGCTCAAAAAAGCCTGCAACCAGTCTCCCAACGTTGTGCTCTATGTCTATGGTGAGCGAGCGGCCCATGTCTGGTGGCAATCGATGGAGCAAAAGTTGCGGTCGTATCGCAATCTTGCCGTCCGTTTTTTAGACGATCGCCAATTGCAGGCGTTGGCTGCAATGGCACAGCGCACGATGCCTGTTACAGGCAACCCTTCAGGATCGTTCGGTGTGGTTGTCTGATGATAAGAATAATCTGGAAATTACCTTTGCCGATTGGCAACCAGCCCAATAATCGTCATGATCCTGGGTGACAGGAGAAGGTGGGGAGGAGAATAGCGTGAAAAAAATGGCGCTTGGCTTACTACTGGTTTTTGTGGCAGCAGGGTTGATGGGATGTCATACGCCCAAGCCAGTGCGTGAGGAAGCATTGCAACCCATGGCGCAGAGTTATCGTGGTGTATTGCCTTGTGCAGATTGTGCCGGTATCGATACTTCATTATTCCTGGCTGAAAATGGCACGTTCATACTGCAACATCATTATCAAACCGATCGCCCTGGCAATCGCCCATTTGCCACCTATGGCAAATGGGCGCGCACGGCGGATAAGCTTGTGCTCACCGATGTGCAAGGCGAAAAAAGTTATTTCAGACCGCTGGAGAATGGTCTGGAAATGCTCGATCGAGACGGTGCGCCGATTGTATCGTCAAACACCTATCGTCTGACGGCGACCAAAGCGCCATTGCCGACTACCCCGATGGCAATGCGAGGTTTGTACCGCTATATGGCCGATGCGGCGGTGTTTGCTGATTGTTTTACCGGTGTCACCTACCCGGTGGTAAACAATATCGTGATGGAAAAACGCTATTTACAGGTCCGTAAATCATCGGGAGACGCGGTGCTGCTTACCTTCAGCGCGCATTTTGCCGTTGTGCCTTCGATGGAAGAGGGGATGGAGGTAAAAAGCCTGGTCCCGAGCAGTGCGCCATTTCAGATGAAAGCGCAAAACCACTGTAACGAGTAACAATACTAAAGCGACCGGATAAAAAGCGGCCTTCCTGAGAAAGGCCGCTTGCCATGAAAAGTTATACCATCGCTTTCAGTTTATACAGCCATTCCAGCGCCTGACGCGGCGTTAACGTATCGGGATCCAGCGCTTCCAGTGCTTCGACCGCCGGAGCGGGCTCTTCACTGGTTAACAACGCCAGTTGCGCACCATCCACATGGCTGGCAGAGGCGTGATTGGAAAGTGATTCCAGCTCTTTAAGCTTTTGCCGCGCGCGTTTAATCACCTCTTTGGGCACGCCCGCCAGTGCGGCAACGGCGAGGCCGTAGCTCTTGCTGGCGGCCCCCTCCTGAACGCTGTGCATAAACGCGATGGTGTCACCGTGCTCCAGTGCATCCAGATGCACATTCGCAACGCCTTCCATTTTTTCTGGCAAATGGGTTAATTCAAAGTAATGGGTTGCAAACAATGTCATGGCCTTGATGCGCTGCGCCAGATTTTCCGCACAGGCCCAGGCCAGGGATAAACCATCATAGGTCGATGTGCCACGCCCAATTTCATCCATCAATATCAGGCTGTTGGCGGTGGCATTGTGCAGAATGTTGGCGGTCTCCGTCATCTCCACCATGAACGTGGAACGCCCAGAGGCGAGATCGTCTGCGGCACCAATGCGTGTGAATATGCGATCAACTGGCCCAATGGTGGCCTTATCAGCAGGTACAAAGCTGCCAATATGGGCCATCAGCACGATCAGCGCGGCCTGACGCATATAGGTACTCTTACCGCCCATGTTCGGGCCGGTAACGATCAGCATACGACGCTGCGGTGTGAGCGACAGCGGGTTGGCAATAAACGACTCGCTCAACACCTGCTCCACCACCGGATGGCGGCCCCCTTCAATTTTTAACCCTGGCAGTTCACTCAGCGTCGGGCACACATAATTCAGCGTATCTGCTCGTTCTGCCAGGTTGGTGAGAACATCAAGTTCTGCCAACGCGGCGGCACTTTGTTGCAATGCCTCAAGGTGTGGCAACAGTTGGTCAAACAAGTCGTCGTACAGGGCTTTTTCCAGCGCCAGCGCCTTGCCTTTGGAAGTGAGCACTTTATCTTCGTACTCTTTCAATTCAGGAATAATGTAGCGTTCGGCATTCTTCAGCGTTTGGCGGCGTACATAGTGAATCGGCACCAAATGGCTCTGTCCGCGGCTCACTTGGATGTAATAACCGTGCACGCCGTTAAACCCGACTTTGAGGGTATCAAGCCCCAGTTTTTCGCGCTCACGTATCTCCAAACGATCGAGGTAATCGCTGGCACCGTCAGCCAGCGCACGCCATTCATCCAGTTCGGCGTTATAGCCGCTGGCGATCACACCACCATCGCGCACCAGCACCGGTGGCGCTTCCACCACGGCACGTTCCAACAGTGCGCACAGCTCGTCAAACTGATGAACATGCTGAGAAAGCTGTTGGACATAGTCTTCGGTGCTTTCTGCCAGCAGCGCATGGATGGCAGGATACTGGTGAAATGCATGGCGCATCCGCGCCAGATCGCGCGGTCGGGCGGTACGCAGCGCCAGACGAGCCAAAATACGCTCCAGGTCGCCAATCTGTCGCAATGGCGGCTGGAGTGCTTCCGCCAGTGGCTGCAACGCGCGAATGGTGCTCTGGCGTTGCGTTAGCGCTTGTCTGTCACGCGTGGGCATATGCAGCCAGCGCTTAAGCATACGACTGCCCATCGGAGTGACGGTGCAATCCAGAATGGCGGCAAGCGTATTTTCGACGCCGCCTGCCAGATTCTGTGTCAGCTCCAGATTACGACGCGTGGCGGCATCCATAATGATGCCGTCTTGTTGGCGTTCCATGGTGATGCTGCGGATATGTGGCAGTGAGGTTCGCTGGGTATCTTTGGCATACTGTAGCAGGCAGCCAGCGGCACGCAGCGCCAGTTTCGCCTGTTCTACCCCAAACCCTATCAGGTCGCGTGTGCCAAACTGCATATTGAGCTGCTGCCGTGCGGTTTCCAACTCAAATTCCCACAGCGGACGGCGGCGCAACCCATGGCGATGCTCGATCAAATGAGCGGCACCAAACGATTCCGGGTAAAGCAACTCCGCAGGATTGGTGCGTTGCAGCTCTGCCGCCATGGTCTCTTCATCGGCCGGCTCCATAACGCGAAAACGCCCGGAGCTGATATCCAATGTGGCATAGCCAAAGCCACGCCCATCCTGCCAAATGGCGGCTAAAAGATTGTCCTGCTTTTCCTGCAACAGCGCTTCGTCGCTGATCGTCCCTGGGGTGACGATACGTACCACTTTGCGCTCTACGGGGCCTTTGCTGGTCGCTGGATCGCCAATTTGTTCGCAGATGGCGACGGATTCGCCTTGCTGCACCAGTTTTGCCAGGTAGTTTTCAACCGCGTGGTGCGGAACGCCTGCCATGGGGATGGGTTCACCGGCTGAAGCACCGCGTTTGGTGAGCGAAATATCCAATAGCTGTGACGCACGTTTGGCATCATCGTAAAACAACTCATAAAAGTCGCCCATGCGGTAAAACAGCAGGATGTCAGGATGCTGCGCCTTTAGCCTGAAATACTGCTGCATCATGGGCGTATGGTCGGTGAAATCCTTCTCGATAGGTTCATTCATCTCTGTCTTACTCATTTTTAGCTATTGGGGATTCAATGGACAAGCCACTTATGCTGCAAGCATTTGCTTAAACCAAAAGACCCTTCCAGCAACATTTCTACTCCAGGGTACGGTATATCTTACCACTTCCCCCCGGAGGGATTCACCCACAGAGGTTCGCTATCCGGAAGGTTATCAAAGCAGTAGTGGAAAATGTATCTGATTCTGATACCAGCCTCTTCATGCGCGACGCGTATCGTAAATTTAGGTGGATGATTTGCAAACGATAGGCATGGATACTGATCGGTATGATGATAATGCGACGAATACCCACGATGACTACGATGCCATTTTTCTCCGTGTGGCAGGTAAAAATTGTTGGATTTGCTACTGCTAAAGTATTGTCAATTTGTTCCGTTATTGAATGTGTTGATAACATTTTTGCAGTGTCTATTTTGGTGCAGCTCTGTAAATTAATATGGAAAATTCTTAGTTAATGGTGGAGTTTTCTTATTTTAAATTATTCTTTTAAATCTGGTTTGTTTTAGATCGTTGATTTGTAACTTTTTATATATATCCGTCATTCCGCACCTACTTTAAGAATAAATTCGACGGTATCGCTCGCCGAGAACATCAACGATGGTCTTGTGAACAGAATTGAGGTTGGATACTTGTGGTGGTCTGTCACCAATACTGA